>JBDTNA010000005.1:0-27908 GCA_039933985.1 Gemmatimonadales bacterium
CGGAGCAGTATTCTTTTGGGTTTTTTTCAAGAAGCCCGGTGACGGATGACTGAGGTTCGCGACCGGCTGTTGTTTCGGCACGACTAGAACAGGTGTCCGACCCACCCGCCCACGTAGTAGCCCACGATCGCGACACCAAGTCCAACGACGAACATGTCGAGTCCGGATCGGAAGATGCTCCTGCCCGTGAATACCGATCGCGCGGCGCCGACAAGAAAGTGTGAGAGCATCGAGAACGCGAACGATGCGATAATCGCGTTCTGGCCTTTCAATACAAGGAAAGGGAAAACCGGGATGATCGCGCCGAATGCAGTCGCGATTCCCGTCACCCATGCTTCGCGAAGCGGGGAGATCGTCTGCTCACCGATCTTGAGCTCCTCCTGCACCTGCTCCTGGAGCATACGCTCCGGATCGGCCATCACCTGCGTCGCCAGAGCGTGCGCCGATGACTGGTCCATTCCCTTCGCTTCATAAATCAGCGCGAGCTCATCGCGCTCGATCTCCGGCATCAGCGCGACTTCATCGCGCTCCATCGCAATCTCGTAGTCGTAAACTTCGCGCTCGCTCTTCGCCGCGAGATATCCGCTGGATCCCATTGACAGCGCGTCAGCGATCAGGCCTGCGACGCCGGCGACGATCACCGCTTGATGCTGCTGCGCGACCGATGCACCGATGACTCCGGCGACGAGACCGAAGTTCGCCGTAAGTCCATCATTGAATCCGTAGACAACGTTCCTGAGGAACCCGCCCGACTCGGTGCGATGCCACGGCTCGCTGCTCTTGCCCGCGATGTTGGCAAGTGTTGTCGCATGCTCGGCCGACTCGCGCGCGAGTATCAGCGCTTCGCCGCCACCTGGCGCGCCGGTGGGAGTCGCGCGGTGCATGTCCATATAGCCTTTTACTTCACGGCCTTCCTCCCGTAAAAGCATCGGGAGCAGAAAGCCGGGGCCGAACATTTTTCCAATCCCCGCAAGAAGCCGGGCGCGTCCGCTGGGCTTGAAAGCGCGAGGTGGGTGACCGTGTTTCTCCATCAGGTCGCCCCACACGACGACATGGCGATCCTCTACTTCGGCGAGCCTCGCATACACGTCCTTCTTTCGCGGATCGGTCTCCGCTCGAGCTAGAATGCGATAGAGGAATGCGGCGTCGGCTTCGTCCTGCCAATGGTGCTCGAACGTGTGGACGTCCGGCTCGTGCCGCTCGCCCCGGCGGGGCTCGACCATGGTTGCCATACGCTCAAATATGCCCGGGCCGACGGGCTTTTGGCACCGGCAACCCTCTTTGCCAAAAAGCTGTCATACGAGCACAAGAACCTCTTGTTCAATGGAGAAACAATGCGTGCCACCCTTTCAATCATTGCCGGCGTTGCCGCCCTCGGACTGGCTTCAGGAGTTGAAGCACAGCAGAAGAAGGCGCAGCCAAAAACGCAGGCTCCGAAGAGCGAAACCTGCATCACGACCGATGGAAAAACCGAGTGCAGCTACTGGCGCACTTCGTTCGACAGCGCCTTAACGAAGCGCGCGGCGATAGGAGTTCAGCTCAGTCCAACGGGTACTTCCCGAGATACGCTCGGCGTTTTCATCTCGCGCGTGACGCCAAAGGGTCCGGCTGAGAATGCGGGCATCGTCGAAGGCGATCGAATCGTGTCGATCAACGGAATCGATCTGCGCGTCAATGCAGCAGATGCCGGCGACACCTACGCGGCAGGATTGCCGTCGCGCCGACTGACCCGCGAGGTCGCCAAGCTTTCGCCGGGCGCAGTCGTCAATCTTCGCCTGTGGTCAGGCGGACGGATCCGCGACGTTCAGGTGACGACTGGCCGCGCTACCGACCTGGGTGAAGGTGGCGGATTCTACGGTCTGTTCGGTGACGGACCCGGCGGAATGGTATACCACAACATGCCGATGGAGAGCATGAAGATGCCGTTCGAGCAGCTTCGGTCGATGGAGAGCATGCGCATCCCAATGGAGCGACTGCGCTCGATGGAGAACATGAAAGTTCCGTTTGAGCAGATGCGTTCATTGGAAAAAATGCGTTCGCTCGAAGGAATGAAATCACTCGAAGGATTGAAATCATTGGAAGGATTGAAATCGCTTGAAAGAATGCGCGTTCCCATGGAGCGCCTTCGCATGGAAGGACTCCCGCGGATGCGATTCGAGGATTTCGACGGCATTTCCGGCATGCGCATCGAAGGGCTGCCGGGTCTCAGGGATGGCGAAGGAAAGATTCGCATCTATTCGCCGCGATTCGGCGACGGCGAGTATCGGACGTATATCATCGGCCCCGATGGCGAGCTGAAGCTCGAGCCATCAGTGAAGAGCAAGATCGAGAAAGAGAAAAAGTCCGAGCAGGAAAGAGCAAAAAAGAAGTAGCCCGGGTTACTGGCGCCCCTTTTCCGAGAATGGATGCTCGAAGCTCAAGTAGAAAAAGATCGCCCGTTCTCCTTTGCTCGGGCCCAGTCCGATGGGCACGGCAATACCGGGAACGATTTGAAGGCCTGACGAAAAGTTGATCGCGCCGCGAATACCTGGTGCGAGCGTCAGGCCTTCAGCGCGTTCGAGACTTCCTCCTGCGCCGATTTCCTGCGCGCTTTCCCACGCGAGCTCGAGCATGAAGTTCAGCGTTGGACGAGTAAGCCAGATGAGACTTTGTCCGACGTTGAACCCCGTGGTCGCACCATCGTCGCCTGCCTGATTCTTCGCCGAGGGTGTGTACGTCGCGCCCACGTTGAAGTGTGTCACAAGCGCTTTCGAGATCTGGGCGCTGACCGGCAGGTTCGTCTGAACTCCGACGCCGCCCGCGCCTCGACCCTTTGAGGCCTCGCCGGTAGGGAGGAGCAGACTAAGCCGCGGCGCAATCGCGAGATTTTGGTACCGATCGAGCGGCAGCTGATACCGATAATTGACTGCGATGTCGCCCACACCGGTTCCATTCGGTTGCCCGGTTCGCTCAACGGGCACCGCGTAACTCAGCTGGTGGCGTTGAGTGAACAGTGGCCATTCCTGGGTGAAGCTGTATCCCCAGGTCTTCCCACCTCGGTCGAGTGCGAATGTATTGATGTGCTGAACTACCCCGGGCGGCTGATTGTAAGCTTCCTCGATCAGAAAGCTGTTATCCTGAATGGGAGCGGGATCGCTGGCTGTATCCTGGGCGCCAACAGCGCCGGGAAGGGCAACGCAGGCCAGGAAATAGGCTATACGCATAAGTGAGTTAGGATATCCTAACTTTTAAATGTTGTCAAGCATTTCCAGGCCCGGGCAATCGTTTTTCAACCGCTCTGACCCCTTGAAACTTTCATACGCTCTGACCCCTTGAAACGCCTTGAAACGAAGGAGGCCGACCTGAAAAGCCAGAAACCCGGTGACGAAGGGTCGTCCAATCGCGTCCGGCTCGACAAGTGGCTGTGGGCTGCCCGATTCTACAAGACGCGCGGACTCTCAGCCGAAGCGATCGACGCCGGTCGAATCGAGGTCAACGGCGAGCGAGCGAAACGTGCGCGACTGGTTCAAACCGGAGATCGAATCAAGATCAGGATCGGGCCCTACGAGCACATCGTCCACGTACTCGCCGTATCTGAAGTCCGTGGTTCAGCTCCGATCGCGCAGGCGCTCTACGAGGAAGAGCCCGAGAGCAGGAAGGCGCGCGAGGACATGGCTGCACATGTGAGGGCGATGAACGCCTCGACCGGATATGACACTGGCCGGCCTACGAAGAAGGACCGGCGCGACATCAAGCGAGTTCGCGGCCGCGACTAGCTGGCGCTAAAAGCGAAGCTGGGCGCCAAGCTCGACCACTCTGTTTGACGGAATCTGAAAGAACTCCGTCGCCGGTCGTGAGTTGTTCGACATGAAGATGTAGAGCTTCTTCCGCCAGCGAACCAGGCGGGCCTTCGAGTCGTCATCGGGAATGAGCCGCTCGCGACCGAGGTAGTAGGAAGTCTGCAACTCCTTCGCGACAATTCCGGAGTCGGCGCACCGCGCGAGAATTTCCGGAACGTTTGGCGACTCCATGAATCCGTATCGCGCTTTCACGCGCCAGAATCCTTCTCGCAGCTCGGTAACCTGAACGCGCTCTGATTCAGGAATTTCAGGAATGCCGGCCGACAGAATCGAAAGAAGCACAACCTGCTTGTGAAGAACTTTGTTGTGCTTCATGTGATGCAGCAGCACGAGCGGAGCACCGTCCGAATCCGAAGTCATGAAAACGGCGGTACCGGGAACGCGCGGCGGTTTGCTGGTCGCAACTGAATCAAGAAACATGTCGATCGGGAACGATGCTTTTCTCAGGAGCTTGAGAACAATCGATCGGCCCGTGTACCATGTCGTCATCAGCGTGAAAATCGCGATGGCCAGAAGAATCGGCACCCAGCCACCGTGCGTGATCTTCAATGCGTTCGAGAAGAAGAAGGCGAGGTCGATGGTCAGGAAGAACGCCGCGAAGCTGCCCGCTCTCGCGATGCTCCAATTCCATCTCGAGCGTGCAAGCGCGTAGAACAGGATGGTCGTGACCGCCATGGTTCCAGTGACGGCGATACCGTACGCCGCGCCGAGGTTGCTCACCGAGCGGAATCCGAGAACGACGAGCACGCAGCCGATCATGAGCGCGCGATTCACTTCGGGGATGAAGATCTGTCCATGCTCGGTCTTCGACGTGTGAACGATGTTCATCCTTGGCGAATAGCTCAGCTGCACTGCCTGCTGCGTCAGGGAGAATGCGCCGGAAATGAGTGCCTGCGACGCGATGATCGCAGCGGCGGTAGCAAGCCCGACGAGCGGATAGAGCATCACACGCGGCGCCAGCATGAAGAACGGATTCTCCGCTCCAGCAGGTTCGCGAAGAATCAGAGCGCCCTGTCCGAAATAGTTCAGCAACAACGCGGGAAGGACGAGATAGAACCACGCGACCCGAATGGGTCTCGCGCCGAAGTGACCCATGTCGGCATACAGCGCTTCGCCTCCGGTTACCGCCAGCACGACGGCGCCGAGCAGAACGAAGGCGTGATACCCTCTGGCGATAAAGAATCGAACTGCGTAGATCGGATTGACCGCAGCGAGAATTTCCGGAGCCAGAAACACTTCGTAAATGCCGAGCGCGGCGATCGTGACGAACCAGACAGTCATCACGGGTCCGAAAACACGACCGACTTTGTGAGTCCCCTTCTTCTGAACGAGAAAGAGCGTGACGAGTACGAGGACGCTCAGAGGAACTATCACCACGGTGAGCCTCGGCGTGATTACCTCGAGGCCCTCCATCGCGCCAAGCACTGAGATAGCGGGAGTGATGACGCCGTCGCCATAGAGAAGTGCCGCGCCGAAAAGTCCGAGAATGATCAGGATCCGTTTCTGAACTTTGTCGTGCGTGCGTCGCTGCTGCTGAAGAATGAGTGCGAGGAGCGCGAGCACACCGCCTTCGCCGCGGTTGTCAGCGCGAAGGATGAAGATCAGGTATTTGACGCTCACAACGAGAATGAGCGCCCATACAATCAGGGAGAGGACGCCGTAGACATTTGCTGGAGTCGCGGTCAGCCCGTATTCGGGCTTGAAGCACTCGCGGAGAGCATAAAGAGGGCTCGTCCCGATGTCGCCGTAGACGACGCCGAGTGCAACGAGAGTCAGTTGTCGGAGGCGCTTCCCTGTGGGATGCTCCTCGGGATGATTTGAGATGGGGCGACCTTGTTCGATTTTCCAGCCAATGGTCCGGCCGAGTCAGGAATCTCAACGAGTCGCCGCTGCAGGGCAAGCGGCTGCTACATCTCGATCTGGGCACCCAGCTCTACCACCCGATTTGGGGGTATCGCAAAGTATTCGGTGGCTGTTCGCGAGTTACGCGACATGAAGATGTAGAGCTTCTTGCGCCACCTTGCGAGACGAGAGCGCCCCGTCGGGAGCAGTCGTTCCCTGCCCAGGAAGTAGGTGGTGTCGCGCTTGTCGGCGATGACGCCCATTTCCCGAGAGCGAAGGAGCACCGACGGCACGTCGGCCTTCTCCATGAATCCGTATCGAGCTACCACCCGCCAGAACCCTTCGCCCAGTTCAGTGACAGTCAGCCGTTCCGCATCGGGTACTTCCGGGACATTGGCGGAAAGAATCGACAACAGGACCACGTGCTCGAGCAGCGTCTTGTTGTGACGCAGGTGATGCAGCAATACGAGCGGTGCGCCTTCGGCATTCGAGGTCATGAAGACCGCGGTGCCAGGTGCGCGAAATGGTTTTCTACGCGCGACGTCGGCAAGGAACAAATCCATCGGCAAAGAGCCGCGTGCGAGAAGGCTCTGCACGATGCGACGTCCGCTGCTCCACGTTGTCATCAACGTGAAGACGGAGATCGCGATTGCGAGCGGCACCCAACCGCCGTGAGTGATCTTGAGTGCGTTCGATCCGAAAAAGCTGAGATCGACAATGAGGAACATCGTCGCGAGTCCGATGACCTTGTACCAGCTCCATTGCCAGCGGGTTCGAGCGAGAGTAGAGAAGAGGATCGTGCTAATCGCCATCGATCCTGTCACTGCAATCCCATACGCCGCGCCGAGTGCGGTCGTCGATCGGAATCCGACGACGATCGCGAGACAGCCGACCATCAGCGCGCGATTGATCTCCGGAATGTAGATCTGCCCGTGCTCGGTCTCGGAAGTGTGAATGATAGACATTCGCGGGATATAGCCGAGCTGGATGCCCTGTTGCGTGATCGAGAACGCGCCTGAGATCAGTGCCTGCGAAGCGATCACGGCTGCCATCGTCGCGAGCGCGATCATCGGATACAGCATGATCTTCGGCGCGAGCAGGTAGAAGGGATTTCCCGCCGCGGCTGGCTCACGGAGAAGCAGTGCGCCCTGACCGAAGTAGTTGAGAAGCAGCGCCGGCAGCACGAGCGCGAACCACGCCATTCTGATTGGCCGTTTTCCGAAGTGACCCATGTCAGCATAGAGTGCTTCCGCACCTGTCACTGCGAGAACCACAGCGCCAAGAATGACGAATCCGGCAAACCCATTGTTCCTGAAGAACAGAAATCCTTCGTATGGATTCGCGGCGAGCAGCACATGCGGTGAGTGTATGATCTCCCGCACCCCGAGTATGCCGATCGTGATGAACCAGAGCACCATCACGGGGCCGAAAACTCGACCGACTTTCGCAGTGCCTTTCTTCTGAATGAGGAAGAGGGTCAGCAGGATGACGAGCGTGGCCGGCACGACAAAGATGTGAAACCTCGGCGAGATGACCTCTAGCCCTTCAGTTGCGCCGAGCACGGACATGGCCGGCGTGATGACGCCGTCGCCATAGAGAAGGGCAGCGCCTGTAAGCCCGAGAGCGATGATGAGGAATCGCCGACGGTTGTCGGCCCGTTGCTGTGTCTGGAGTATCAACGCGAGGAGCGCGAGCTCCCCGCCTTCACCGCGATTGTCGGCCCGCATGATGAAGCCGATGTACTTCACGGTGACAATCATTATGAGAGCCCATACAATCAGCGACAGGACGCCGAGCACGTTGGCCTCGTTGGGCACGAGGCCGTGCTCAAGCTTGAAGCATTCCTTCAGGGCGTAAAGCGGACTCGTTCCGATGTCACCGTATACAACGCCGATTGCGAGGAGCGTGAGCTTCGCGAGGCGTCCGCCTACTGGATCTGTTTCTGGATGCGTGCTGATGGAGGACAGCCTCTATTTCGATGTCTGCGCTTGTAGCGTGCAGGAAAGCTACCGTTTTGCGCGGGCGCTGTATCACAAAATTTCGGGGGGAAACAGTAACACAATTTCAAATAGCGTGCCTTCGCGGGAATTTTGTAAATAATCATTAGGCTGCGGCTCGGCACACGCATTGCCTATATACGTGTCGCCGCAAATGGCGGCCGATTGATCACACGTGGTACGGGAGGATATATGGCGAAGGATCTCGAACAGCGCGGCCTGGAGAACGAAGTAAAGGGAAGCGCCAAGGAAATGAAGGGAAAACTGCGCGGCGATCTCGGTGACGCGACGGATAACACCAGCGAGCACATCAAGGGTCGCGTTGAAGAGCTGGAAGGCAAGATCCAGAAGAACTTCGGCAAGGCCGAGAAAAACACAGACGAAGCAGTCTGAGGATTTCCTCGCTCAAGTAGAAAAGACGGGCCCCGAAATTTCGGGGCCCGTCTTTTTTTGGTCAAAAGCCTCACCACGGATTACACGGAACGCACGGATTGAACACGGAAAGACCCTTTGGTTCCCTAAAACAAAAGAGACAATGACCTGCCGTAACTCAGCAATTCAGCCGGATTGATTCCGTGCCACCCTCCGTGTAAATCCGTGCAATCCGTGGTAAAGGTCTTGTTTTGTCTTACTCGTATCGCAACGCAATGATCGGATCGAGCGAAGCAGCACGGCGGGCTGGCCAGACACCGAAGAGCACTCCCACCGTCGCCGAGAAAACGAACGCCAGGATCACCGACGAGATATCAACGGTCGTGTTGAACCCACCCAGCTTCGAGAGCGCCAGCGCCCCGCCAGTTCCAAGTACCACTCCCACAAGTCCACCAAGCAGACACAGAACAATAGCCTCGATCAGGAACTGAAAGAGAATCGCGACTCTCGTCGCACCGAGCGCCTTACGCACGCCGATCTCGCGCGTTCTCTCCGTCACCGACACAAGCATGATGTTCATGATGCCGATGCCGCCCACCAGAAGACTCACCGCCGCAATTCCCGCCAGCAGGAACGTGAACGTCTTCGTCGTTTCCGCGAACGTACTCAGAAACTCGGCCTGATTGCGAATGTCGAAGTTGTCTTTCTTGTCGGCGGTAAGGCGGTGCTCGCGTCGCAGAATCGACTGAATTTCCGCCTGCGCCTCGGGAATCTTGTCCTCGGTTATCGCGAGAACGCTGATCGAGTTGAGATCAGGCGTGCCCATCACGCGATAGCGTGCTGTCGAAAGAGGAATGACTACGATGTCGTCGGGGTTGTTCCCGAATCCGCCCGCCTGGCCCTTCGATGCCATCACTCCGATGACCTCAAACTGTAGTCCACCGAGTCTGATGTTCTCACCGATGATCGCCTCGGGTGTCTGCAGTCCGAGATTGTCGATCACGGCAGAACCAAGCACCGCAACGCGACGCATCCCGGCCTCTTCGGCTTCATTGAAGAAACGGCCGGACGCCAACGTGAATTTTCTGATCTCCGGGAACTCCGGCTTCGCGCCCGTCACCGATGTCTGAGCGTTGAGCGACCCGTACTGAAGAAGCAGTCGCTTGTTCATCTCCGGACCAACTGCAGCGAAATAGGTTCCGCGTTTCGACAGGGCCTCAGCGTCCTGAATAGACAGCTTCTCGTTGTTCTCGGTCGCGACGCCAAAGCCGCGACGGGCACCGGGACGCACAGTCAACAACGTTGTGCCCAGTCCTGCGATGCGTTCGCTGATGGAGTTCTGCGCGCCCTTTCCGATCGCGACCATCGCGATCACTGCGGCGACGCCGATAACGATTCCCAGCATCGTGAGGAACGAGCGCATTTTGTTCGCGCGTAGCGCTCCAAGCGCGACCATGACGATTTCCTTCGCGAGCATGATACTCGCTGCGGGAATCTCCGGACGGTGCAGGCCCTGCTTGGACTGCTCCACTGCACCAGTGCCGCGAAGTTTTGCGCCACGCTCATCAGCTTTTCGTGCCGGTGCGGTCATCAGTTCCCTCCTGGTCTCTGCCCAGCTGCTCCCGTTCTGCCAGCTGCGCCTCCAGCTGCACCGCCGGTCGCCGGCGTTTGTCTCTGTAGTCCCGGCACCCCACCGCGGTTTCTAACCTGATCGAGATCCGCCTGCTGCTTTGCCTGCATCGCAGCGACGTTGAGGATCGCGACGGAATCGCCTTCGCTGAGGCCCGATACTACTTCGCTCACATCGTAGTTGCTGACGCCAAGCCGAACTGACTTCGGCGTGTACTTGCCATTCTTCACAAGGAAGACGAGTCCGCGACGACTCCGCGCGGCGCCACCGATTCCACCCTGCGTGCTTGCTTGCGCACCGGCGGATGACGCGCCGGACTGTCCTGCCTGACCCGCGCGCTGACCTGCCTGTCCGCCGCGGTTACGGAAGTTGCACGCACGCGCGATTGCGGGATCGAGCTTCACCTTCGCGTAGATCTTCTGACTCTCTGCCTGCATTGCCTGACGGTCCATCCCGCCGCTCTGCATCTTCTCACGAAGATCCGCGAGCTGCTTTGTTATCTCGGGATGCTTCGCGAGCGAATCCGTGACGACCTTGCACTGCGCGTCAGTTACCGTGGGAAGATTGAAGCCGCCTTGGCCACCCTGCGGTGCCGCCTGTGCGCCGTCCGTACCAGTAGTATTGGTCTGACCGGTATTCGACGCGTTCTGCGCACCGCTTGCCCCGCCCGGCGCTCCACCGCGACCACCGCCCTGTGCAGCAAGCTGCGCACGAACGGAATCGGGATTGAGACCAAGCATAGTCGCGACCGAGACAATCTCGTTGGCACTTCGCACCGCGTCATTCGGAACCGCGATCACATTTTCACGGTGTTCTGTTTCGATTGATACCTCTCCGTTCATTCCCGGCATCAGCAAGCCGCTGAGGTTGTCGATGCTCACCAGGACGGGAAACATTGTCACCGATTGCTGAATGATGGCCTGCGGCTCGATCTTATCGACGACGCCGGTGAACGGCCGATCGGGGAACGCATCGACAGTAACGGTCGCCGGAAGTCCTGAGCGCACCTTTCCAATATCCGTCTCATTCACGAGCGTGCGCACGCGCACCTTGGTGAGGTCGGCCATCTTGAGGATTGTCGTACCGCCACCCGCTGTACCCGTTCCCGACGCAATGACCTGCCCCATTGCGACGCTTTTCTCGATCACTGTTCCGCCAACTGGCGCGCGAACCGTTGCTTCCTCGACTCCCTGCGCCCGTAGGTCGAGCGCAGCCCGGTTGCGAAGTACCGTCGCCTGCGAGTTCGCATAATCGACCTCGGCTGCTTCATTCTCTGCCGACGTGATGATGCGCTCCTTGAACAGCTGACTGGCACGGTCGCGAGCGGTCTTCGACACACGAAGCTTGATCAACGCTGCGTCCAGGTCCGCCTTGGCTTGCGCGTATGAGTTGCGCGTGTCGCGCGTGTCGAGCTGAACGAGCAGGTCGCCGGCCTTCACGAGGGTACCGGTCTCGACAGGCATGGCGACGATCTGTCCCGATGACTTCGCCTTTACCTCGATCACGTTGATCGGCTCCACCACCCCGGTCGCGTCGGCGCCAACGACGATTGTCTGTCGCTTTATGACCTCTACAGGAATCGTGAGCGCCGTGTCTTTCTTCTTCGAGCAGGCCAGAGCGGTCAGCGCGGCGAGCAAGAGAATTGTATTTCTGTTCAAGGTCTTACTCCTGAAGGTCACGGCCGATGAGCGCTTCGAGCTGCGCCTTGGCCACGCGGTAGTCGTATCGAGCGCGAATGAGTGCGGTCCGCGCGTTGTCGAGCTGAGTTTGTGAAGTGAGCAGGTCGAGAAGTGTCGTGGCGCCGAGCTCGTAGCGCCGTTGCTGGACGCGCAGATCTTCCTGAGCCGCAGCAACCGATTGTATCTGGATCGCCACCTGCTCCTGCGCAGTGCGCATCTGGCCGAGCGACTGAACGAGAGTCTGTCTCGCGAGATACTTCGCATCCCGCAGCGAAGCCGCAGCGACGTCTTCGGAGACGATCGCACGGGCGACGTTCACCTCGCGGCTCAGACCGTTGAGCAGAGGAAAGTTGAGACTGAAGCTCAGATTCTGGTTGTACGCATATCGCTTGTCACCGATGCCGAACTGCGGATCGAGTCCGCTGCCGCTGCGGTTGAAGTTCATGTTCACTGTCGGCAGAAACGCTGTCTTCGCCGACCGAACGCCTGCATGAGCCGACGCAAGCTGAGCGTCTGCCTGTTCGATTGCGGGAGCTTGGTCCACGAGCGGAACGAGGTCTTCGAGACGGGGAATGACAACCCGCGCATCAATCGTGTCAGATGCCGTCGCGGTGAGCGTGCGTGGCGATGCGACCAGCCGCGTCAGCGTTGCGTTGGCGAGCTGGAGATTGTTCTGCGCAGTGAGCATCGCGAGTCGCGCGTTACCGAGGGCAACCGCTGAGCGAAGTGAATCGGATAGAGTTGCCGCACCTGCGCGCAGCCGGAGTGACGACGCGCGCAGCTGCTGCGTCGCTTGTTCCATTTGCGCTTCGGCTGCACTCTGCGATTCTCGCGCAGCAAGAATGTTGTAGTACTGCTGCTTAACCTGCAGCGCGATGTTGAATCGCGAAGCCGTTTCACCGAACTCGGCTGCATCTTCGTCGGCCTTGCTCTTCTTCACATCAAAGAAGCGGCGTCCTCCGTCAAACAGCTGCAGACTGCTCTGAAGACCAGTCGAATAGTTCGTCGGACTGCCGGTGAAGGGAACGAGGTTTCCCTGCGTGTCGAATCGGTCGCCGCTCTGTTGCTGTCTTCCGGCGGAAACAGACAAGGTCGGAAGAAATGCCGCATACGATTGCTTCACCGCAGCCGACGATGTGCGGACATTGCCCCGTGCCTGAATCGACGAAAGTGAATTTCGCTGTGCGAGCTGAATGGCTTCGGTAAGCGTTACAGGAGTTGCCACCGTATCCAGCGCCTGCGCGGACAGCGCTGCAGGGCAGGAAACCACTGCTGCTGATATGAATGCCTTGAATCTCATTTTACGGGATCGGTTGTGGTCTGTCTTTTGAGCTGTCGCGACGGGCACGGGAATCAGTCTCACGTTTGCGACCACGTTCCCGCATATCGTCGAGCTTTTTCGCCTGGTCGGCGTTGAGCACTCGCTTGAGCTGCTCGTGCGTGCTGTCGCCAATTGCCTTTGCAATCTTCTGGAGCGAATCCATCTGCGGGCGAATCGGCTTGAACAGCTCGCGCATCTGCGTCCGGCGCGAGGTCATGATCGAATCGAACTGCGCGCGCTGAGGCGGTGTGAGGTTCAGCTCTTTGGCAATTTGGTCCCGTGATGGACGACCGCCGCGCCCGTGGTCACCGCGGCTCATCAATCGATCGCCGGTATACCCGAACGCCACACCCGCAACGAACGCGGCGAGCACAACGAGCAATGCAAAACTCTTCGAGCGCTGCATTCAGATTCCTAGTGTGAAAGGAAGTAGCTGACCGCGGAGCCATCATCGTCAGGCCCGTTCTGAATCGTCATCAGCTCTTCAGATGTTGAAAGAACGTCCGGAGTCGTCGCTTCGACGACTGAGTCGTATGCGAGCTGCGACTCTGTTGCTCCCAGCTGTCGATTGATCACTCCTGCAAGCGCGAATACCGCAGCCGCCGCGATCAAGCCGGTGCGCGCCCATGGAGCGAGCACGGTCCACCATCTGCCATCGCCGCTGGATACCTGCGTCATGATGCGCTTCTCGAACCCCGACCAGTATGCGTCGGAATCCGCCGCGCTAACCGGCGGCGAGTAGGCCTCACGAATGAGCGAAACCAGCGGCTCGTTCAACGAGTCGCGATCGGCTCTCTCCGACGCATCCGGGAATTTCAATTCATCAGCCATTTCTAACTCCTCATGTCCTTCAATAATCCGCGCAGCTTCTGCCGCGCATGGTGGAGATCCGATCGCGCCGTGCCGCCCGGAATTCCGAGCATCTCTCCGATCTCCACGTGTGTGTAACCTTCGACATCGTGCAGCACGATCACCGATCGTGCGCGCTCCGTCAGCTGCGCCAGCGCTTCAGCCAGTCTTCCTTTCAGCTCTGCGTCCTGCGCAGGGTCGCGGAATGGCGACTGAAGTGCGTCACTCAGCTCGTCCGTCGTCCTGACCTTTCGGCGTCGAGCAATGTCGAGCGCCGCGTTGGCAACGATGCGGTTGAGCCAGGCGCCGAACCCGAGCGACGAGTCGAACCTGTTCAAGGCGTTCCAGGCGCGAACGAACCCGTCCTGAACCGCGTCTTCCGCGTCTTCGTGGACGGTTACGATCGACCTTGCAACGAGGTACGCGCGCCGCTGGTGCAAACGCACCAGGCCCGCGAAGGCATCCTGATCTCCCGCGCGGGCTCTTTCAGCCAGCGCGCGTTCCTCATCAGGGATACGCACGGTGCCGGCTGAGCGTTGAGTAGGTATTCAGGAATGGGCGGTCCACATCTATTGCAGGCATTACGCCTCCGTGCCGCCCGGTGTTGGCCCCTCCTGAGGGGCCTAGTGTGCTGGAGCGGGGGCCGTCGGCGTAGTGGACGTGGCTGCCGCGGCCGGGGCCGCATGCTCGGCCTTCTCGCCTGCGTACTTCGCGTTCGTCAGCCAGACGATCGTGATCACGAGCAGAAAAAGCGTCGATCCGCCAAGCACCAGGCCGGCGAGCGCAGCGCCAAAGTCTCTGGATTTGGGTCGTGGATCTGACATGGGCGCTAGTCCTTGGTGGGAGAATCGGACACACGAACCGTCGTCATGTTGTCGTTCTGCTTGATCGTCTTCATCACCTCGATTCCATCGGTGACCTTGCCGAATACCGTATGGACTCCGTTCAGGTGACGCGTGTTGCCTTCGTTCAGCACAATGAAGAACTGGCTTCCGCCGGTGTTCTTCCCGGCATGCGCCATCGAGAGCGAGCCCGCCTCGTGTTTGTGAGGATTGCCGGCCGTCTCGCAGTCGATCTTGTATCCCGGGCCGCCGGTGCCGATGCGCCGGTCGCCTTCGGGAAGATCGCGCGACAAAGGGTCGCCTCCCTGGACGACGAAATCCGGAATCACCCGGTGAAACTTGATTCCGTCGTAGTAGCCGTCATTGGCGAGCTTCTCGAAGTTGGCCACGGTGTTCGGGGCCTCCTTGTCGTAGAGCTCAGCGGTCATCGTTCCTTTGTTGGTCTCGATCGTCGCGTATCTGGTCATCGTTTCTTAGAGGGTAGAACGGTGAAAATACATCAAAGGCGGGCCGACGGGCAGACATCATTCAGTATGCAGACATCGCACCTCGGAGCGCGCGCGATGCAGACCCGGCGTCCGTGAAAGATGAGAAGGTGCGATAACAGTGCCCAGTCTTCCTGAGGGAACAGGCTCATCAGAACCTGTTCGACCTTCACAGGGTCGGTCTCACTTGTGAGTCCGAGCCGGACACTGAGGCGGCCGACGTGAGTATCGACGACGACCCCTTCATTGATGTTGAACGCGTTGCCGAGCACGACATTGGCAGTTTTTCGTCCGACACCGGGGAGCTTTACGAGCTCGTCCATCGTCTTCGGGATTTCTCCGCCATGCCGTTCCTCGACTGCGGCTGACATCCCGAGCAGGCTCCTGGTTTTGTTGCGGAAGAATCCGGTGCTCCTGATCAGATCCTCGAGCCTCTCCGGACCTGCCGCCGACAGCGACTCGGCGTCAGGGAATGTCCTGAACAGTTCGGGCGTAACCATGTTGACGCGCTTGTCCGTGCACTGCGCGCTCAGGATGGTGGCGATGAGAAGCTGGAGCGGACTGTTGAAGTCGAGCTCGCAGTGGGCATCCGGATACTCTTTCTTGAGGCGCGCCAGAATATCGAGCGCGTGAGCTTTCAGCTCTCTGCCTTTTTTCTTTTTTCGCTTGGCTGGGGATTTAGCGGCGGCGTTCGGCTGCTTTCGGGGCATTCCTTCAATTTACGGAGTTCAAGGGTCACGGGGTCAGAGCAAGGGGTCAGAGTACTTGATTGAAGGAATCCCCCGATCAACCGCTCTGACCCCTTGAAAGCCTTGAAAAGGTCCTAGACTCCTGAGCGCCGCCGTTCGGCAATCGCGAGAACCTCGCGCGCCGGCCTTGCATTGAGGACGTCGCCGGCGGTAAGCCACGCCTTCCGCGCCATGCCGACTCCCATCTCGACGTTGTCCAGACTCACTGGCGAGTGCGCATCAGGCCCGATCTCGATCATCACTCCTCGATCCTTCGCCTTGCGGATGTGCCGCCAGTCGAGATCCATTCGTCGCGGATCGCAGTTGAGCTCCAGCACCACGCCGGTCTCGAGCGCTTTGTCGATGATCGCATCGATGTCCACCGGGTAACCCGATCGCGACAGCAGCAATCGTCCTGTCCCGTGACCGAGGATCGTCAGTCGCGGATCGTCCATCGCGGTGAGGATGCGCCTGGTGATCGCCGCGCGGTCCATCTTGAACTGTGAGTGGACTGATCCGATCACGTAGTCGAACAAATCGAGGGTGTCGTCGTCGTAATCGAGTCGGCCGTCGCCTAAGATGTCGCATTCGATTCCCTTGAGAATTCGAAAGCCCTTCAGGCCGGCATTCAGCTCATCGATCTCCTCGTGCTGGCGCAGGACCTTGTCGCGCTTCATTCCGCCGGCGTAAAACGCGGCCTGCGAGTGGTCGCTCAAGCCGATGTATTTCCATCCGCGCTCCCTCGCGGCTTCGGCCATCTCCTCGATCGAAGCGGTGCCATCTGAATAGGTGGTGTGGCAATGCAGCGCGCCCTTTATGTCTTCACTCACGAGCAAGTCGGGAAGCGAGTGAGATGCGGCTGCTTCGATCTCTCCCATTCCTTCGCGCAATTCTGGCGGAATCTCATCGAGGCCGAGTCTGGCGAAGAAATCGCGCTCTTCCTTGATCAGCTTGTTGTCGTCGATCTCGAATCCACGGGTTTTCGCCAACGCTGTCAATTGCGCGATATGTTCGGCACTTCCGGTCGCACGCCACAACGTGACCGCGCAATCCTCCGGTGTCGTGCACCGAAGGTCCATTCGGGTGTCATCGACGTAGCGGACGGAAACATTCGCGCCGTTGTGAGTGACTTCCTTCACGGCGCGGACATCGGCGAAGCTTTTCGCGACTTCGACTGGATCGTCCGAGCAGACCGCGACTATGTCGACCGCTCCGATGGTTTCCATATGTCGTCGAACATCACCCGCGATGAACGCTTCAATGACGCCTGGATGTTTCGAGACGTGATCGCAAAGCACGACCGCCATCGCGAGACCGCGATGGTAGAGACTCCGCTTTCCTGAATCCCGCGCGAACTCAATCCCCGCCAGCACCCGTTCGGCCGTTTTCGGTCCGAACTTCGGCAGCTTCGCAAGTCGCCCGTCACGTGCCGCTGCCTCGAGCTGGTCGAGATTTTCGACGCCGAGCTCTTTGTAAATCAGGTTGACCTTCGACATTCCCAATCCGGGAACGCGAGCCATCTCGACCAGTCCGCTGGGCGTTTCTTCAGTCAGGCGATTGAGATAGCTGGACTCGCCGGTTTCGATCAGGTCCTGAATGATTCCGACAGTCGCAGGCCCGACGTCCGGAGTGCTCTTCAGCTCGCCCGATTCGAGGAGCGGGCGCAGGTCATCGGCATTGAGGGCGAGAACCGCGCGAGCTGCTTTCTGAAACGCTCGCGCTCTGTATCCGGGGGCGCGCGAAAGCTCGAGAAGCTCGCCGATGGTGGTCAGGACATGGGCTGCCGTGCGAGAATCCATGTCTTTGACTTTGGCTAGAAGTGCGCCAGCTAGCCTCTAACCTTCCATCCCGGCATGGCCCGGCAGCTTGTCGATCATGTCATGAAGCTGGCGCTGGATCAGCTCGATCTCCTGCTTGGCCCCTTCGCGATCGAGCAGCCCGTTCCGCATGTTGATCGAGACGCGGTTCATGTACTTGATCTTCATCAGCATCTCGTCGGTCGCGCGGCGAAGCGATGTGTATCTCCGCTTGTCGGCCTTTGCGCGATGATACCGGCGGGTGAAGTCCTCGAGGTTGAGGCGTCGCGCGAACCCGATCGCCTCTTCTACAGTCCGTCCCGGAATTGCGCCGTGATCGGGAATCCCTTCACCGGTCTCGGGGTCGGCAAAGAACAGACGTCCGATGTACTCGATGCCGTCATACGCGATTCGAACGGAAACCGCGCACGGCTTTCCGTCCATCTCGATCGTCGACAAGTGTTGCTGAATTACACCAAAATCCGACATTGCTGACCGCGGGTCATTGGGGGGTCCGACGCCTAGAGGAATGCATCAATCGCCTCGAACAATTGGCCGGGCTGTTCAACGTATGGCACATGACCGCAGTCGTCCAGCAGTACCAGGCGTGCACCCATCGCCTCCGCGCCCTCTATTGAAGACGCCATCGGTATTGGATCGTCACGACCATGCACGAAGAGCGTCGGAAAGCCCATCGGCTCGAGGTCAGGAACCAGGTTGTAGTCAGGTCCAAGACTCTCCCACGTTGACTGCTGAACACGGCCCGTTACGCGGAAAGGCGTGAGGTTCCTCGCCTTTTTCGGATCCGCGAAATAAGCGGCAACGGCGAGCTCGAACGTACTCTGCCGGTAGTCTTCGGGATTCGTCTCTCTCAAGCCTGATGCTGCGAGCTCCTCCCGCATCCGCTTCAACTCCATGCCGCTTTGCCGTCTCGCAAACTCGGCCTCAAACTGCTTTCGGTACTCCATCTTCACCGGCGCAGTGTCGATAAGTACCAGTCGCGATGGCTTTTTCAGCTGAGCATTCGTTTTCGCTTCGATGCAGTACTTGAGTGCGATCATTCCGCCGAACGAGTATGCGACGATCGGCGGAGCATCGAGATCGAATTCCCGAATTACCGCGGTCAGATCATCGACGTGCGTTTTCAGGGTGATCACTTCGCGATCGTCGGACTTTGACCGGCCACCGCCGCGCTGATCGTAAAAGAGCAGGTTGAATTGCTTCGCCAGATGCAGCATCTGCGGGAGCAGATAGTCATGGTGCGCCCCCGGTCCCCCATGGAGCACCAGCAGCTTCTCGGCGTCGGGCGGACCGTAGGCGCACCAATAAAGAGGGACGGCTGTCGTTTCAGTGAAGCCGGACTCTCGCGGTTGTGGAATCGGTTCTGGCATCTGTAGCGGCGTCAGCCGCCGCGCGTACCAAGCGTGACGCTCGTCTCCATTTTTTTGCCGTCACGAAGGTAGACGACCTTCACGACATCTCCCGGCTTGTGAACGTAGAGGGCATCGCTGTATGACTGAAGATCAGTGACGGCGGCTCCGCCGAATTCGACGATGATGTCGTCGGCTTTGAGGCCGCCTTTGTCAGCTGGGCTTCCGGCGCGTACGCCGCTCAGCTTCAGCCCCGGAACTGTTCCCGCAGACATGTTTGGAATTGAGCCAAGGTAGGCCTGGGATCCGGAACTGCTACTGGGGCCGGCCATTCTGGGAGACGGTGCTGCCTTCACGAAAGTCAGTCGCGATGGGCGATCGTCGATTGACTCGATTACGCGATAAGCGAGATCGACAACGCGCGCTTCGCCGCCGGCGTTGATCTTCTCGATATCATCCGTCGCCCGATGATAATCGTCGTGGATGTCGGTGAAGAAATGCAGCACCGGAATGTTCTTCGCGTAGAACGAGCTCTGGTCGGATGAACCGAATCCGTCGCCGCCTCCGGCAACCTTGAACGACGGGGCGGCTTTGACATTCGCACTGTCGAG
Source organism: Gemmatimonadales bacterium (assembly GCA_039933985.1). Taxonomy (GTDB): domain Bacteria; phylum Gemmatimonadota; class Gemmatimonadetes; order Gemmatimonadales; family Gemmatimonadaceae; genus UBA4720. The sequence continues at coordinate 19,362 of JBDTNA010000005.1, forward strand.
AAGTGCAGCAAGCTCAGTTGCTGTCCCCGTTCCGTAAACGAGCAGCTTGTCATCCTTCAGTCTGCCGACCATGTCGAAGTTCACCATCGCGACGATGCTGTCGAGAGGAACCGGTGAGTTTTCGACGAAGAACTGGGAGCCGAGGAGTCCTTCTTCTTCCCCGCTGAAGTTTGCGAAGATCACCGATCGCTTCGGTCGCGAGATTGAAAGCATCCGAGCGAGCTGCATGACCGCGGCGGTGCCCGATGCATTGTCGTCAGCGCCATTGCGAATCGCATCCTTCGCCTCGGGATCCATCGCGTACTGGGTTTGGTGGCCCAGGTGGTCGAAGTGTGCGCCGATGACGATGTACTGTCCGTCGTACGCGGGATCGCTGCCGTTGAGGATCGCGACGACGTTCTGAGTTCGCAAACCCGCCGTATCGCCCATGTGCGCATTCGCCGCCGGGCGGGCCACGAAGTGCTGGAGGTACATGGTATAGGGAGTACGAAGCTTCAGCGCTGTATAGCGGCTCGCGATGTACGCCGCAGCCATGTTGTTGCCGATCGTTCCGGTAAGTCGGCCCTCGAGCTTGTCGCTGGCGAGGTAAGCGATATCGTTTCTGATGGCTACTGAGTCGGCAGCTGCTCGCCCAAGTGCCGGAGTGGATGATGTCGATGCAGTGGCGCAGGCCGCGAATGCGAGAATACTGAAGGCGGGCAGCAGTAATGTTCTGGTCATGGTGTTCAGGTCAGTGGGACTACATCGTCAGAAGTGGTCCGCTAACGAACGGCCGGGCCAGTGTCTACACAATATCACAGTTTTCCATGGTGGGCGGCGTTGGTGGCGATGCGCTGAGCCCCCATCGGGTCGTTGCTGCCGGCTATCGAAACGTCGCAATCTCGCCGAGTGATTTTCTCACGAGATTGGGTACCACCGCGTCGTCGGCGGGATAGCCCGTGACGACCAGCATGACTGGCCGCTCGTTGCGTGGCCTGCCAAGCAGCGTTCGAAGAAAATCCATCGGGTTGGGTGTATGTGTGAGCGCAACCAGTCCGGCATGATGAAGCGCGGCCAGCAGGAAACCAGTAGCGATCCCGATCGATTCCTGCACGTAGTAGTGCGTCTGTCGTTCGCCGGATTCAGATAGCCCGTAGCGTTCGGCGAACACCGCAATCAGACACGGCGCGGTCTCGAGATATGGCTTGACTGCGTCCGTCCCCAGAGGTGCAAGTGCCGCCAGCCACTCCGCTGGCGCTGACTCGTAGAATTCTTTCTCGGCCTGTTCGGCGGATTCGCGGATTCTTCGCTTGAGATCAGGGTCGCGTACAACGACGAAATGCCACGGCTGCTGATGCGCTCCACTCGGGGCAGTCCCTGCAGCTTCAATGCATGCTTCGATGATGCCGCTGTCGATCGGACGATCGCTGAAGTGGCGGGTTGTGCGGCGTCGCTGCATTTCCGCGGCAAATGAACGACTGCGCGCGAGCATCTCTTCAGGCGAATACTCCTGGTATGAAGGCAGCGGGATGAAGCCCGGGTTTTCCGCCGGCGACGGTCGTTCGGGTTCGCTGCTCATCAGCGGTTACCGCGCGGTGAAATCCGTTTTCCCCGTCACCGAGCGACATACTTCCGCCAGCAGCGTGGCGGTGTGGGCCACATCGGTGAGCGATACCATCTCGTTTGGTGAGTGCATGTATCGGTTCGGGACGGAGACGAGGGCAGTTGCAATTCCTTCGCGTGCAATGTGAATCGCGTCGGCGTCCGTGCTCGTGTCGCGACCGGCAGCGTGGACAGTGTAGGGAATCTTTTTCGCTTCGGCTGTCTTTCTGAGAAGATTGAACACCACGGGCGAAATGATCGATCCGCGTGCGAATGCGGGTCCGCCGCCAAGCTTGGCTTCGCCGATTTCCTTCTTCTCCATCTGCGGATGATCGGTGGCGAAAGTCACGTCGACAACGATGGCCATCTGCGGGCCGATGCACGTCGCGCAGACACCGGCACCGCCACCGCGGTAGCCGATTTCTTCCTGCGTCGTTGCAACCGCGACAACATGGGCTGCGCCCGGTCTTTCGGAATATCGGCGCAACGCTTCCAGGACGATGAACGCTCCGATTCTATCGTCGATCGATCGCGAGACGACGAGGTTGTTCGGGAAATCCATCGTGCGCGAATCGATCACTCCCGCGTCACCAATGGAGAGCCGCTCTTCGGCTTCCTTTCTCGTCGTGGCTCCGATGTCGACCCACAGGTCGGTCATCTTCGATGCCTTGTCGCGATCTTCGGTCTTTATCAGGTGGATCGGCTTCTTTCCAACTACACCGAATACATCGCCGTGCCGGCCGATGAAGCGGAGCCGCTGAGCAACAAGTACCTGCGGATCCCAGCCGCCGATTCCCGAGATGTAGGCGTAACCTTCGTCATCGATGTACGTGACGATGACGCCGATCTCGTCGATGTGGCCGGCGAGCATTATCGTCGGCGAACCAGTCGGATTGACCTCGGCTATGCTGTTACCGGCAACGTCGCCTCGGACGCTTGCGAACTTGGCGGCTTCCTCGCGCCAGACCTTCGCGGGAGCTGACTCGAAGCCGGACGGGCCGGGCGTATCCAGCAGCTTCTTTAGAAAAGCAATCTTCGCGTCGTCGAACGCAGAATTCTTCGATTTCTTCATGCCTTGGAGGTTCCTTGTGTGACGGTCGCTGCCTGTTATCCGCGCCCGCTGCCGGCTGCCCGCTGCCCATTACCCGCCGCAACGAAGATGAAAGCTATCCGCCGTACGGGTTCAATGGCGAGAAAGCACGCTCCGGATAACTTTGGTGCGTGAAAAGCCTACTATATGGAAGTCTCGCCGTTCTGGCCGCGCATCCGGCAGCCGCGCAGCAGCGCTCCGCCCCAATCTCCAAAGTCCGCTACGACGTCACCTTCGACTCGGCCCTCGCGCAATCGCGGACAATCGGTGTTGCTATGTCATTTACTGCCGCCGGGCCGGGCGAGGTGTTGCTTTCGCTTCCCGCGTGGACTCCGGGCGCTTACGAGATCAGCAACTACGCGCGCTTCATTACAGAGCTGAGCGCGATCGCCGGGTCTGATTCCCTCGATTGGGACAAGGCAGATCCCGACACGTGGAGAGTCAAGGTGACTCACGCTGGTGACGTCACAGTTCTTTTCGAGTATCGCGCTGACTCACTCGACAACGCGATGTCATGGGCGAAACCCGATTTCGCGTTCTTCAACGGGACGAATCTCTTTTTCTATCCGGAAGGTCGTGACGCGCAGTTCGACGCGACTGTCGCAATTCACACCGAGCCAGGCTGGCGGGTTGCAACCGGAATGACTCCGGCTACGTCGGTGAACACGTTCACTGCGTCGAACTTTCACGATCTCGTGGATATGCCGTTCTTCGTCGGGAGATTCGATGTCGACAGCACCGCGATAATGGGAAAGCCTTTCCGGTTCGTCAGCTATCCGATAGGGAGCGTCTCCGCTGCAACTCGAACAGCCGTGTTTCAGCAGATGGGGAGGATCATTCCCGCACAGGCCGCGATTTTCGGCGAAGTCCCGTGGAATACATACACGCTGCTACAGGTTGCCGATTCCACGTTTTCGCTCGGTGGAGCGGCGGGTCTCGAGCACCAGAACTCCCACTTCGACATCGTGTCATCGGTCGTGCTCGGCAACCCGTTTCTCGTTTCACTCTATTCGCACGAAGTGTTTCATGCGTGGAATGTGAAGCGGCTTCGGCCGGTAGAAATGGTTCCATACGTGTACGATCGCGAGCAGCCGACGCCTCTGCTCTGGATCAGTGAAGGAGTCACCGATTACTACGCCGACATCACGCAGGTGCGCGGCAAAGTCATTTCGCCTCGATCGTTTTATGCAACCACGAAAGGCAAGATCGACAACACCGAGGACAGCGCTCCAACGGCGCTCGAGGACGCTTCCTTGTCGGCATGGGTAAAGCCGGTGAACGGGACTGAAGACATTTACTACGACAAGGGATCGGTCGCAGGACTCCTACTCGACATCATGATCCGCGATGCAAGCGACAACAAGCGATCGCTCGATAACGTAATGCGAGACTTGTATGAGACGACGTACAAGCGTGGTCGCGGTTTTTCGAATGACGATTGGTGGGCGGCAGTGTCGAAAGCGGCAGGAGGGCAGTCCTTCGCGGATTTCGACGAACGCTACATCGATGGCCGGATGTCGTTTCCGTACGACAGCGTGTTGCCGCTCGCGGGACTCAAGCTTCTGGTCGAGCGATCAGTGCTGCCATCGCTGGGTGTGTCGACGTCCGCTGACGATGAAGGACTTCGCGTGATGCAGATAGTCGTTGGCGGCGCCGGATCAACCGCCGGGATAAAACTTGGCGACTATCTCGTGACGATCGGCGGACTCGATGTCTCCGACGCTTTGTTCCAGGAAAAGTTCAACGCGAAGTATGGAGCTGCGCTGCCGGGCGGAACGATTCCCGTTGAAGTGAAGCGGGGCACCCAGCGGATGACGCTGAATGCCCCGGCAAAATTCAATACTGTCGAAGGGCGACGGTTGATCGAAGTGACCAACGCGACGCCGAAAGCGATCAGGGTACGCGACGGCCTGTTGAACGGTACGCTTCAACAGTAGCTGCATCGCGGGCCGACGGTCCGGTGTACTTCTCGCGCATCGTCGCTTCGACTTCCTCGAGCTCGCGCGGCGCGCGGGAGATCCACTCGACTTCAGTCGGCGTGACGATGTAGTCGTCCTCGATACGAACGCCGATGTTCGCATACTTCTGAACGGCCGGACGAATCTTCGCGATCACCGCTTGATTCTTCGGCGTATTGGGAATGATCTCGAGCAGGCTCGCTCGGACGTAGATACCAGGCTCGATCGTGAATGCGCTGCCGGGAACGAGTGGAGAATTCCCCCCAGTCGCCGCGCCGGGATCGTGAACGTCGAGACCAATGCCGTGTCCGAGCCCGTGCATGTAATAAAGACCGCGCTGCGAGCATTGACGAGTTGCGCCCGCGTCACAGTCGTAGGTGGCGCCGGCGCTTTCGATCAGGCCGAGTTTCGCGAGTGATACGTCGAGGGAAGCGTTCGCCGCATCGCTCAAAACGTGCGCCGGTGCATTCACCTTCGCGACCTGCTCGGCAGCCTTCTGGGCTGCGCGAACTGCGAGATAGATTTCGCGCTGAGCTGGCGTGAACTTGCCATTCGCCGGAACCGTGCGAGTAACGTCGGCTGCGTAACCGCGGTATGACGCTCCGATATCCATCACGATGACTTCGTTATTCTCGATGTAGCGGTCATCAATACCATAGTGCAGAGTCGTCGAGTTAGGCCCAGATCCGACGATCGTCGAAAACGATGGCCTGTCCGCGCCATTCTTCCGGAAGTTGTACTCGATGAGCGCCTGGACTTCGAATTCGTTCATTCCGGGCTCAATGACCCGCATCGCGTCCTTCTGAGCCGTTACCGTCACGTTCACTGCGCGGCGGATGAAATCGAGCTCGGCCGCGGTCTTCACGCGCCGGATGGCGGAGACATCGGAGTTCGCCTCTTTTATCGGAGTGCGCATGTGGTCGCGCTTGAAGCTTTCGGCAATCTGAGTGTCACGGGTCTTGATCGGATTATCGGAGTGAAAATTCCCGATTGTGAACAAGGCCGTAGTTGTCTCGAGCGCGAGCAGTGAGTCGACGACGCGACCCAGCGTCTCGGCATCGCGGCCCTCCAGACCGAATTCTGTTCGGACTGCTGGCACACCAAGCCTGTGGCCTGTCCAGACCTCTCTCGCCGGATCACTCGACTGAACGAAAAGCATGGGAGTTCCGCTTACGGTCCCGTTACGCACGACCATAACCAGCGCCGCTTCTGGCTCGAGAAACCCGGTCAGGTATCTGAACTGCGAATTCTGGTTGAAAGCGATGAAATCCTCTTCAGGTTCTGGAGATCCCAAGGCTACAACGATTCCGTTCTGAAGCCGTTGCGCAAGCGCATTCCGGCGAGCGACGTATTCCGAATTCGGTATCTGTGCACCTGCGGCAGTCGCAATTGACATCAACGCGGCGGCAGACAAGAAAGTCGTTCTGAGTTTCATTCGGCTTTGATGTGAGAGAAAATTGGAAACGGCTTACTTACGTCGCCTTGAGCACTGCCTTGGCGATCGTCTGCAGCTGCATGTTGGAAGTGCCTTCGTAGATCGTTCCGATCTTTGCGTCGCGAAAGTACTTCTCGACAGGATAATCCTTCGTGTAGCCATATCCGCCGAAGAGCTCCACGCAAAGTGACGTGACCTTATCACACACCTGGGATGCGAACAACTTTGCCATCGCCCCTTCGCGGGCGATATCGTGCCCTGCATCCTTCAACCGCGACGCGTTGTAGACCATCAAGCGCGCCGCTTCGAGCTCGGTCGCCGCCTGAGCGACCTGGAACTGTATACCCTGGAACTCCGAGAGCGATTTCCCGAACTGCTTCCGTTCGTTTAGATAGTTGATCGTCGCATTCAATGCTCCCTGGCCAACGCCTAACATCTGCGCTCCGATTCCAATGCGACCCTCGTTCAGAGTCTCAATCGCGATCTTGTAACCCTGGCCGACAGGGCCGAGCACGTTTTCTTCGGGCACTTCGCAATTGTCGAGAAGAAGCTCGACTGTGCTCGATGCGCGAATGCCGAGCTTGTCTTCTTTTTTGCCAACTGCGAAGCCGGGGAAATCACGCTCTACAATGAAAGCAGTGATTCCCTTGTAGCCAGCTGATGGATTCGCGTTTGCGAAGACCACGTAGATGCCCGCTTCGTATCCGTTGGTGATCCACAATTTCTGTCCATTGAGAATCCACTTGTCGCCTTTCTTCTCCGCCTTTGCCGCAAGCCCGAACGCGTCTGATCCTGAGCCTGATTCAGAAAGGGCGTAGGCCCCGACGGTGTCGGCTGTCAGGCGCGGCAGATAACGGGATTTCTGGTCGTCGCTTCCGTATCGGTTGATCGGATAGTTGACGAGCGTGTTCTGCACGTCGCACAGGATCGCAGCGGATGCGTCGATCTTGCTGATCTCCTCGACCGCCAGCGTGACCATGAAGAGCGTTCCGCCGGCGCCGCCGTACTGTTCGGGGACTTCGATGCCCATGAGTCCGAGATCGAAATATTTCGGAATGAGGGTGGGGTCGATCTGCGCGGCTCTCTCCATGTCATTGACGCGAGGTCGGACTTCTTCTTCGGCGAAGCCCGCGACGGCGTCGCGGAACATCTCCTCTTCTTCGGACAGAATCGTCAGCGCGGGCCGCGCATCGGTTTGCGTTGTCATGGGTTTACGGGGTCGTTGTCAGACTGTCTGATTCAATGCCTGCGCGCATCAGGATGATCTCACCCAGCTTCTCGTGGATGCCGAATGCTTTGGTGACCGAATACCTGACGCCAGGATGTGCGAGGGCGACTTCGGCGACCATCCGCGGGATGTCGTTCGTGGAATGCTTTCCGGGCGAGAGCATGTATGGGAATACGATGATATTGGTGGCACCGGCCTCGACACAATTCGCGAATCCGGCCGCAATCGACGGCATTGCGAGCTCCATATGGGCGGGTCGTACTATGACATCAGGTCCGGCCATGGATTGAACGAGGTCGGCCATGGCCAGGAGCATCTCATTGGCTGCGCTTTTCCGCGAGCCATGGTCGACGAGGAGTATTGCTTTCATAGGTTGAAACGTAGTCCGCGCGGGGGGTGATTTGAAAGGCATGTTTCACGTTCCCGCGCCACTTCTGGGTCGTCGCGTGGTGCCTTCGTTCCTACGGTTTCTTGCGGGGGGCGGAGGGATGCCGTCGCCGGTGAGGGACCATGCTCACGCGGACGCCCGAGTGGGTTCGGTTCGGAGGTCAGCGGGTTGGCTCGGGCGTCCGCGCTCCGCGAAGGTCCCTCACCGGCCACGACATCCCTCCGCCTGTCGATGTAAGACTTTGAACGCACGCAGTGGCGACAGTTGATCAGGACGGGAGGGGTGGGGTCGTGTTCGCGAGCTTCGCGGAATACGGGACGCGCAAGGGATAACTTCAAATGCGCGACCCGGAACGTGCGCGTCCCGTGTGAGCATGCGAACGAACAGGAACCCACCCCTCCCGGCCCGCGCAATCATCTATCACGTAGAACGAGCTATCGGAGCAAGGCGTTCACCGCGTCGGTGTAAGGCCGACTGCTGCGGAGCTCGACACCATTCGCGAGCTCGATCAGATGCCCGCCGTTTTCCGCAGAACGAACGGACTTGATACGATCGATCGCCACGATGATCGAGCGATGGATGCGGAGGAAACGCGACGAGTCCAGCTCTTCTTCTGCCGCGTTCATGGTACCTCTATAGAAGTGCGCCTTCCTGCCTACGTGCAGGCGCAGGTAGTTGTCGGCAACGTCGATCCAGTCGACCTGATCTACCGGCACGAAGTAATGCGCATTGCCCTGCTTCACCACGAAGCGAGTTCTTGCTCCTCGCGATCGTTCTGCCACAGCAGCGGCGGCGACGAGCGAACGCCAGTCTGCGGGCGATGGGCGGTCGAGCCGATCCTTCGCTCTTTTTACAGCTGCCTCGAAC
>JBDTNA010000006.1:0-26775 GCA_039933985.1 Gemmatimonadales bacterium
TGTGGGAAGCGCAGTTCGGCGATTTCGTGAACGTTGCGCAGCCGATCATCGATCAGTTCATCGTTTCCGATCGCGCGAAGTGGGGACAGGATTCGTCGATCATTCTGCTGCTGCCTCATGGGTATGAGGGGCAGGGCCCGGAGCACTCCAGCGCGAGACTCGAGCGATTCCTTCAGTCGGCTGCGGAAAACAACATGTACATCGTGTATCCGTCGACGCCCGCTCAATACTTCCACGTCCTGCGCAGGCAGTCGACTGAGAAGAAGCGCCGTCCGCTGATTCTGATGCAGCCAAAGAGTCTGCTGCGGTTGCCCGAAGCGTCGTCGCGACTGAGCGATCTGGTCGAGGGTGAGTTCAGGACGGTGATCGATGATGCCAGTGTCGAATCCACTCGCGATCAGGTCAAGCGTCTCGTTTTCTGCACCGGCAAGATCTACTACGAGATCGTGGCGAAGCGGGCTCCACATGTCGCGGTGGTCCGTGTCGAGCAGCTCTATCCCTGGCCGTCGGATGAAGTCGAGCGGATCGTCGATCTCTACCCGGTGGTAGAAGAAGTCGTGTGGGCACAGGAAGAGCCGAAGAACATGGGTGCGTGGTCGTATGTCGCCCCGCGTCTTCGTGTGTCGACCGGCAACGCGATGATCGTGAAGTATGTGGGCCGTCCGGAGCGGGCGAGTCCGGCGGAAGGCTACAAATCGGCGCATGATGCCGAGCAGGGGCGAATCGTGTCGGAGGTCAATGCTCCGATGGAGCCTGCAAGCGGGTCACGCAGACGGAGCGCCGTCACGACGCAGTAGCCGGCAGCACTCAAAAAAATGGAATAGGCATGAAGCGAGCGATACTTGCTCTTGTTGCAATGATGGTGATCGCGGCGCCGCGTATCCTGCACGCACAGGATCGCGGCGTTTCACTCCCTTCCGCGAAAGCCGCGAGTCAGGATGTGCGACGTGTTCTCATCATCGGTGCACACCCTGATGATGAGGACAGCCAGCTCATTTCCTGGCTTCAGAGGGCTGGTCAGGCGGAGACGGCGTACCTGTCTCTCACGCGAGGAGACGGCGGACAGAATCTCATTGGCAACGAGCTTGGCGAAGCGCTCGGCGTAATTCGCACTGAAGAGCTGCTGGCGGCGCGACGCGTCGACGGCGCGCATCAGTTTTTCACGCGAGCCTATGACTTCGGCTTCTCGAAGAGTGCTACTGAGACGTACAATCACTGGCCGAAGGACTCGCTGTCCAACGATGTGGTGAAAGTCGTCCGTGCTTTTAAGCCGCACATCATCATCGCGATTTTTTCCGGCACTCCGCGCGATGGACATGGACAGCACCAGGTGTCCGCGATGCTCGCGAAGGAGGCATACGAATCCGCTGGCGATGTAAACCGGTTTCCAGCATCACTGGGCGAGCCCTGGACGCCGCAGAAGTTCTATCGTGCGGTATGGTACGCTCCGATGACGGCGACCTTGAAGATCAATGTCGGCGAATTCAATCCGACTCTTGGCAAGTCGTACGCGGAGATTGCAGGTGAGAGCCGGTCGCAGCACAGGTCGCAGGGTTTTGGTTCGCTTCAGCGGAAGGGAGTTGTCTGGGACTACGTTATGCGTGAGGCGACGAGGGTCAACGAATCGACGCCGGCTAACAAGGAAGAGTCGATGTTTGACGGCATCACTGCGGTTCCACCTACCACGGGCACGCAGTCGTCGGCTCAGGCGCTCGCGAGAAAAGCGGTGGCACTTGAAGCTGTGTCCGACAGACAGTACGTCGCCGTTGGCGATAGCGCTCGTGTGACTGCGACATTCTACAATCGCGGTCGCAATGCGGTTGCGCTTACTCGACGCTTCGGTGACAGCTCAGGTGTCGTGAAGGTTCTCGGTGACAGTGTATACCGATGGGCCTATTACGCGCGAGGAAATGAGATCACGCAGCCGTGGTGGCTTGCTACGCCGCGGAATGGGGATCTGTTCTCTCAGCCAATTCCGGTGTCGCGAGGAGCTGCGGCGGATCCGGTGGAAACGGCGGAAGATCAGCGCAATCGGGCGAACGAAGCGAATGCGACTGTCGTGCTTCCGGGAGACTCGGATCCATTGCGCGTATCGGCTCCGATCGTGTTCCGATATGTCGACCGGATTCGGGGCGACATTCAGAAGCCGCTCGCGACGGCACCGGCGATCAGTGTTTCACTCGAGAACAAGACGGAGCTGGCTCGCGCAAACTCACCGCTCGAGCGGTTCTTAAACGTCACGCTTCGCTCCGCTTCGTTGAAAGCGGCGCCGGTTACGGTGACGCTCAGGCTTCCACCGGGTTTGGCAGCAGATTCTGTCTCGCGATCGATTACGCTCGATTCAACTCGAACGCGAACCGTCACTTTCAAGGTGCATGGACGATTGAGTCCGGGCGTGCATCAGCTGGGTGTGGTCGCTTCGTCCGGCGGGAACACGTACGAGTCAGGCTACGTGCCGATCGATTACGAGCACATCTCGCCGGAGAGACTGTATCGTCCGGCGCAGGTTGCGATTCACGCGGTCGATATCGCAATTCCGGCGAAGCTCAACGTCGGATATGTGCGAGGTGTTGGTGACAACGTCGAGCCGGCGCTGGCGCAGCTTGGAATTCCGGTAACGGAGATCGAGCCGAAAGCGATTCCGACCGTTGATCTATCGAAGTTCAGCACGGTGGTTGTCGGGCCCCGCGCGTATCAGGCGAGCAGGGATCTCGTTGACAACAATCCCTATCTGCTCAACTTCGCGAAGGACGGTGGAACTCTCGTCGTGCAATACGGACAGTATGAGATGACGCGTCCGGGGATGATGCCGTATGCAATCTCGATCGCGCAGCCACACGATCGCGTGACGGAAGAGACAGCGCCGATAACGATCATCGATGCCTCGTCTGTCGCCTTTCTCCGGCCGAACCTGATTCGTGCCGATGATTTCAATGGATGGGTGCAGGAGCGCGCGCTTTACATGCCACGCACGTTCGACGATAGATACCACGCGATCGTCGCGCTGAATGATCCAGGTGAGCCCGTCAATCGCGGCGGGATCATGGTGGCTCCATACGGCAAGGGACTCTACATCTACACGACACTCGCGTTTTTCAGGCAGCTGCCCGCCGGTGTGTCAGGCGCGTCGAAGCTGTTCGTGAATCTTCTCTCGATGAGCAACGACGGCACGAGACGGGCTGTGATGGGTGCGGGCAGGTGAGGAAACTTGCCCTGCTCGTTGCGGTGCTGGCCTCGATCTCATGCTCCAACGACAAGCGAACGGTTCTCACCGTCTACTCTCCGCACGGTCCCGAGCTCCTCGGCTACTTCGAGAAGGAGTTCGAGAAAGCGCATCCCGATATCGACGTTCAATGGGTGGACATGGGATCGCAGGAGGTGCTCGACCGTGTTCGTGCAGAGGCGGCGAATCCGCAGGCAGATGTGTGGTTCGGCGCTCCCGCCGAAGCCTTCGACCGGGCGACGAAAGAGAATCTCCTCGAGCCCTACATCCCGACGTGGTCGAATTCCGTAAGCGTTGAGGGGCGTGAATCGGGCGATCACTGGTACGGGACGTATCTAACTCCAGAAGTAATCGCGTACAACACGAAGGCGGTTACGCGAGAGGAAGCGCCGAAGGACTGGGACGATGTTCTCGATCCGAAGTGGAAAGGAAAACTGCTGATTCGCGATCCGATCGCGTCGGGAACGATGCGCGCGATCTTCGGGGCAATTGTCGCGCGGTCGGTCGCACAGACCGGGTCACCGGAAGCCGGCTATCAGTGGCTCAGACGGCTCGATGCGAACACGCGCGAATACACGCTCAATCCGACGATACTCTATCAGAAGATCGGTCGCCAGGAAGGCGTGATCACGCTGTGGGACATGCCTGATATTGCCACTTTGCAGCAGCGACTGAAGATCCCGGTGGATTACATCATACCATCGAGCGGCACGCCACTGCTCGTGGACGGAATCGGCATCGTGAAAGGCGCGAAGCATCCAAAAGAAGCGAAGCTCTACTACGAGTTTGTCACGACTCCGGAAGCGCTGATTGAATCGGCGAAACAGTTCCTCCGCATTCCAGCGCGCACTGACATTCCACAGACGGATCTCCCGAAGTGGATTCAGGAAGCGAATGCGAAGATCAAGCCGATGGCAGTCGATCGGAAGGTGATGGCCGAGCATCTGAACGAGTGGATGAAGTACTGGGACGCGAACATCAGGAATACCGAGCGAAGGAAGTGACTGTTGGCTCGCTCGCGCTGGAGCGGATTACTCGTCGCTTCGGTGAGCATGTTGCCGTCAATGAGATTTCGATCGAAGTACCTGCAGGCGAGCTGCTTGCTCTCATAGGCGCATCCGGATCTGGCAAGACGACGACGCTTCGGATTGCGGCTGGTTACGAGGTTCCTGATTCAGGTCGCGTGCTGCTGGACGGCCGCGACATCACTGATCTGCCCCCGCAGAAGCGTGACTTCGGGATGGTCTTTCAGCACTACGCGCTTTTCCCGCATATGACAGTGGAAGAGAACGTCGCTTTCGGTCTCGAAGCGCGAAGAGTCGCGCGTTCTGCGAGAATCGATAAGGCGCGGTCAGCGCTGGACGCGGTAGGGCTTGGAAAGGCAGGTCCGCGTACTATCCAGTCGTTATCGGGAGGTGAGCAGCAGCGCGTCGCGCTGGCGCGGGCTCTCGTTATCGAGCCGAAGGTTCTGCTGATGGATGAGCCGCTTTCGAACCTCGATCCGACGCTCAGGCAGACGACTCGCGATGAGCTCCGCTCGATGCTGCATCGTGTTGGAGTGCCGGCACTTTTCGTGACGCACGATCAGGAAGACGCCTTCGCGATTGCCGATCGGATTGCACTGATTCGAAAGGGGATTCTGCTGCAGGTGGGAACGCCGGAGGATCTGTACGATCGTCCGGCGTCTCTTGGGGTTGCGACGTTCATCGGTCGCTCGACGATCTTGCCCGCCGAAGATCTGGGAGATTGCGTTGCGGTGACGATTGGTGGTGTTCGGCGGGAACTCACGGCCACCCGGTCATCTGGTGCTCCGATCAAATCACCTCAGGTCGTTCTGCGGCCAGATGCGCTCGATATCTCCGATGATGAAGGCGCGTGGAAGGGTGAGGTGGTGAATCGAAGGTTCACCGGCGGAAGCGCCGTGTATCAGGTTCGTGCTTCTGATGACGTCGTTCTCGAAGTGTCCACATCGAGGATGGATCTTCGTGAAGGAGATACGGCAGGCGTGACAGTTGTCCGCGAGCCGGTTCCGGTCGTAAGCGGGGAATAGGCAGCCGTGAAGAAGGGGAACGGCGGACAGCGCAGCTGGATGATTGCGGCGCCGATTCTCGCGATTCTCGCGTGGACGATTGTTTTTCCAAACATCGCTGTAATCGCCGGAAGCTTTGAGAACGGGCTCGGACACTGGCGCGAGTTCATGGACAGTCCGGCCGATCGAGAAGCACTGAAGACGAGCATCGTCATCTCGATTGCGTCCGTGATTGGATCGCTTCTGGTCGGGGTGCCGCTCGCATTTCTCCTCAGCCGTTTCGAGTTCCCCGGCAGGCGAATATTGCGAGCAGTTGCGACGCTTCCTGCCGCGCTGCCTCCGCTGGTTGGTGTCATCGCGTTTCTGTTTCTCTACGGAGAGAGCGGAGTTGTAACGCGTGGAATTCAGAATGCTCTGGGGATGACTGAAGCGCCGTGGAGACTCACCGGCGTGTGGGCGATCATCTTCGTGCACACGTACACGATGTATGTCTACGTGTTTCTGTTTGTATCCGCGGGACTCGAGCGGTTCGACACCACTCTCGATGAGGCGGCATCGGGACTTGGCGCAAACGGCTGGCAGAGACTGCGGCGCGTGACACTTCCGCTGCTGACGCCGGCGCTCGCGGGCTCGATGCTGCTCGTGTTCATGACATCGCTGGGATCCTTCTCCGCTCCGTATGTGTTCGGCGGAGGCATTCGCGTTCTCTCGACGCAGATAGTTGCGTCGAAGCTGAACGGGTCGATGGGCCTGGCGTACGTGGAGACGACGGTTCTCGCGTTGAGCGCTGTCGCCGGACTACTGCTCTTCCGTTGGCTCGAGGGAAAACGAAAGTATACGTCTTCAGGGAAGGGGTCTGCGACGAGAAAGGTGATTGGATCGCGCAATGCCCAGGTCGCCGCGGCCGTTCTCTCGGTCATCACCGTAGTTGTTCTCGTGCTGCCACATCTCATGGTAGTGCTCGTTTCATTTGCAGTTGACGGCGCGTGGACCACCGAGGTTCTTCCTCCGGCATACACGCTCGATAACTATCGGCGACTGATCACCGAGGCACAGCTGTGGAAGCCGATCATGAACAGCATCTGGATGTCGTTGATTGCGACTGGTGCCAACGTGGTTGTCTGCTTCGTGGCCGCTTATCTCATCGTCATGAGAAAGTTTGCCGGCCGGCGTGTTCTCGAGATCATGGTTGCTCTTCCGTGGGCAATTCCGGCGACGGCCATCGCGCTCGGTCTTGCCGCGACGTTCAACAGAAACGATCCGCTTTCGGCACGCATTCTCCTCGTGGGGACATGGTGGATTCTTCCGCTCGCGTATTTCGTGCGCGGCGTTCCGCTTGTCTCGACGGCGGTCGAGAGCTCGCTCCGACAACTCGATCCTTCACTTGAGGATGCTGCCCGCGGACTCGGCGCATCGTGGTGGCTGACGATGAGGCGCGTCATCATACCCGCGGCGAGACCCGGGCTGATCGCGGGAGCATTGCTCGCGGCTGTCACCGCTGTTGGTGAGTTTGTCGCGAGTGTCGTTCTCTACACGCACGGGAACCGGCCGATATCGATCGAGATCCTCGCTCAACTTCGAGCCCTGGCGTTTGGAACGGCGGCGGCGTACAGCGTGCTGCTGATTCTTCTCGTTTTGATAATGACACTCACCGCCCGGTCCCTCGAGGAGAGGATGGCGTGAACCTCAGAGCGACGCGAGTCCTGCTCTCTTAGCCCATGACACGTCCGCACATAGTCATAATCGGTGGTGGATTCGGCGGCCTCTCCGCGGCTCGGAAGCTCAAGCGCGCCGATGCCGACGTCACGCTCATCGACCGGACGAATCACCATCTATTTCAGCCGCTGCTCTACCAGGTAGCGACGGCTTCGCTTTCCTCGAGCGACGTCACTGCTCCGATTCGACACATCCTCAACGGCCAAGAGAATACCGAAGTCCTCCTCGGCGAAGTAACCGCGATCGATGTCGCACGGCGCATTGTTTCGATCGACAACGGTGAGCACGAGGTCAAGTACGACTACCTGATCGTGGCTCCGGGATCGAGGCACGCCTACTTCGGCCATGATGATTGGGAGCCGCTTGCTCCGGGACTAAAGGCTCTCGAAGACGCGGCCGAGATCAGGCGACGTTTTCTCGTCGCGTTCGAGCTCGCCGAGAAGGAAGAGAATGCGGCGAAGCGGGACGCGTACATGACTTTCGTCATCGTGGGAGGCGGCCCTACCGGCGTCGAGCTTTCGGGCGCGATATCGACAATCGCGAAAAAGGGATTGTATCGCGACTTCCGTCATATCGACACGAGAAACGCGAACGTGATTCTTCTCGAGGGAGGACACCGAATCCTTCCTACGTTCCCCGCAGATCTCGCCGGCTCAGCCCGCAGAAGCCTCGAGGGACTCGGCGTAACCGTTCGCACGGATTCGATCGTGACCGACATCGAGCTGGACGCGGTATCCATTGGTGACGAGAAGATCGCTACGAACACAGTGTTCTGGGCGGCTGGCAATGTCGCTTCGCCGCTTGGCAAAATGCTCGGCGCCGAAGTCGATCGAAGCGGCAAGGTTCTCGTGAATCCCGATCTCTCAGTGCCCGGCCACCCCGAAGTTTTCGTCGTCGGAGATCTCGCGCTCGTGAATCGCCCCGACGGACGTCCGGTTCCCGGAGTTTCTCCCGCCGCGATTCAGGAAGGTCGCGTTGCCGCAATGAACGTCAGGCGGCAGATGTGGAGACAGGAGACAAAGCCATTCCGCTACTTCAACAAAGGCGATCTCGCGGTAATAGGTCGCTCGCGCGCGATTGCCGATTTTGGAATGGTCAGGCTCAGTGGACGAATCGCGTGGCTGCTATGGCTCTTTGTCCACATCATGTACCTCGTCGGATTTCGCAATCGGCTCAGCGTCTTCATTCAATGGGCGTACAGCTATCTCACATACGCTGGAGGAGCGCGCGTTATCACGCGCTCAGACATACATAAGCGAACGAATACAACCGGCTCGCCCTAAGCAGCGACTCCTGTAGGGATCGGTGGCGTCTTCACGGTTCTCCCGTCGTCGACGCCAAGGCCGAGAAGGAGTGTGAGCGCAACGAGTATCGCCGACGTGATGAACGGGATCGGACGCCCGAAGTGATCGTAGGAGTATCCCGCCCACAGTGGAATCACAACGCGGGCGAGGCCGCCGAACGTCTGTTGCACTCCCATGTAGAGTCCGCGCTCACCGCTTGGAATCACACGCGATAATAGAGACGTCACGCACGGAAATGTGAACGCAGTTCCCAGTGGAACCAGCGCGACCGTGATCGCGAGCAGCACGTAGTTGTGCACGAACGGATACCCGGCCAGGCCGATCGCCAGCAGCACGAGGCCGATTTGCGAAAGTCTCGCTTCGCCGAAATGCTCGACGATCCTGCCAAGAAACGCAGCGCGAGTGATGACCGAGATCACTCCAATGTAGGTAAAGAAAATCCAGACAGTGTGCTCGCCGATTCCAAACTGATCGGCAAGAAACAGCGGAAGTATCGCGGTCACAGCAGAGAACGATCCCATCGCTATCGCGTAAATCCAGATAAGTCGTGGACCCGGCTCCTTCGCGTGTGTGATGACGCGAAGAATCGCCGCGCGTGACGCACCGACTTTCTTGACTGCCGTCCTTGCATCTTCCATATCGCGCGATTCGCCAAGGAACTTCCACGCGAAGCCGATGTTGATCACACAAAGGACTGCGGCGAGTAGTCCGGGACCGCGGTGTCCGGCGAGAAGAGCGAGTGATCCGAGCGGCGGCCCGAGTGCAACGCCGAGATTCGTTGCAGCGGACAACCATCCGAGTGCCTTGGCCCGACTTTGCGGTTCCGTCGAATCGGCGACATAGGCCTGAATTACTCCAACCGTTCCTCCTCCTGCGCCTTGAACGATGCGGGACAGGAGCAGAAGCCAGATCGACGTAGCGAACGCGAAAACCACGTACGCGATTGCTGCCGCTCCGAGACCGACAAGCAGTGCCGGGCGACGACCGTACTTGTCCGAGAATCTGCCCCACAATGGAGCGCTTAGAAGTTGAGCGGCGGTGAACGATACGACGAGTATCGTCACGGCCATCGAGCCGGCGCCCAGATCTCTCGCGTAGAAGGGCATCAGCGGGAGCACCATAAGGAGCCCCACCATGTCCACGAACGCGGTGATAATGAGAATGAGCAGCTTCTTGAACATCAGCTACTCTGCCGTCTTGCCCAACGCGGCCGGTGGAACCGCCCGGCCAACGACTCCCGCTAGTGCGATGATGGTGAGGAGGTAGGGAATCATCTCGATGAACTGTGATGGAATGAACTGATTTCCCTGCAGCTGGATCTGCAGTGTCTCGGCCGCGGCGAACAGGAGACACGCGAGCGCGGCGCGCACCGGATCCCAGCGTCCGAAGATCACGGCGGCCACCGCGATGAATCCGCGACCGGCCGTCATCTGATCAGTGAACTGGTGCTGGTCGAGCGCGAGGAAAACTCCGCCCAAAGCAGCGAGCATTCCTGATAGCGCCACCGAGATGTACTGAATACGCGAAGCCTTGATGCCGAGACTCTCGGCTGCATCAGGATGCTCACCAACCGCGCGAACCCTGAGTCCGAAAGGAGTTCTATAGAGAATGAATGCAAGGACCGGAGCGACGATCAATCCAAGCCAGAGAAGCGGATTGTCAAAACCGTGCCACGCTTGGTTGCCGCCGAATCCGGGTATGCGCGGTGAATTCGAGGAGCTCGCGAAGGCAAGCTTGAGAAAGAATCGCGTTACACCGATGGCGAGAAGATTGATTGCGATTCCAACTACAACCTGATTTGCGCGGTATCTGATCGATGCGACTGCCTGAATCAAACCAAAGACGAGCCCACCGAATATTCCGGTGAGGACACCGATCCACGGACTGCCGGAATAGTGCGCGCCGAGTGTGGCAGCGAACGCACCGGTTAGCATGTAGCCTTCGAGCGACAAGCTGATGATGCCGGCGCGCTCCGCAATCACACCGCCGCTTGCCGCGAACAAATAAGGGATCGCGATGCGGAGGGTCTGCGTGAGGAACGAAATCGGATTCATGCGGCGACCGGTTTCCGTGCCTGACGAAGTGCACGCCGAACCTCAGGCACGGACATCGCGACAGCGAGAATCACGACGCCCTGAAGCACTTCGACCATTTGCTTCGGGACGAATGCGTGGATTGCGAGCCCACCCTGCGACAATGTCGCGAAGAACAGCGCGGCGAGAACAACGCCTAAGGGATGATTCCGCCCGACAAGCGCAACGGCGATTCCAAGAAATCCGGCGCCACCGGCAAATCCTTCCTCGTAGTACTGCTTGTAGCCGAGCACGTAGTTGATTCCGCCGAGTCCGGCGACTGCGCCGGAAAGAATCATTGCGCGCATCCAGATACCGCCGACGCTGACGCCACCGTATTCGGCGGCATCAGGCTGAAGACCTACAGCCCGCAGCTCGAATCCCCGCTTAGTCTTGAACAGATACACCCACACGACGGCTGCGGTCAGCAACGCGATGAGAATCGAGAGATTCGCGGCCGATCCGTGGAAAGCGGGAATGAATGAATCGAGACGAGCGATGCCGCCGTGGCGAATTTCCGGTGTGTGCAGCGTTTCCGGGACGTGGATCTTTGCGGCGACGATGTAGTTGAGCAACGCGAGCACCACAAAGTTCAGCATGATCGTCACGATTACTTCGTGCGCGCCGTATTTCACCTTGAGCCACCCAGGAATTCCGCCGACAATTCCGCCTCCGATCGCCGCCGCGAGCATACAGATCGGAATCGCGAGAATCCACGGCATCCTTGGCGAAAGGCCCATGCCAACCAGTGCCGCGACAAAACCGCCTGCGGCGAGCTGACTTTCTGCGCCGACGCTGAACAATCCCGCGCGAATCGCAAACGAGACCGACAGGCCGGTGAAGATCAGAGTCGTGGCTTTATACAGCACCTGTCCGAATCCGTATGCATTGCCCCACGTGCCTTCGAGCAGCAGCCGGTACACAGTGGAAGGCGATTGACCGTAGCTCATGATGAGGAGATCTCCGCATATGAGCGCGACGAGCAGTGCCACGAGTGGCGGAAAGAGGGCTTCCTCGAGCTGTTCCCGAAAGCGTGCGCTCACGCGGCTGATTCCGTTTTTGATCCGGTCATGTATTCGCCGAGTGATTCTTCACTGGCCTCGGATGCGGGCATGATTTTCGAGAACTTGCCCCGATACATCACCGCGACTCTGTCGGCGAGCGCGAGCACCTCCTTCAGCTCGGCGGACACGAGAAGAATCGCTTTTCCTGCGGCCCTGGCTTCGCGTAGTCGGGTGTGGATGAATTCGATCGCACCGACGTCGACGCCACGCGTTGGCTGGGATGCGAGCAGAACTCCAAAGTTCTGTCCCATCTCCCGTGCAATGACAACCTTCTGCTGATTTCCACCGGAGAGATTTCGTGCGGCAATGTCCGCATCGGGCGGACGGACGTCGAACTCTGCGATCTGTGCCTTCGCGTTTTCGCGGATACGCGTGCCGTTCAGCAGGCCTCGTCCGCTGGAGAACTCGGTCTGGCGGCCGAGCACCAGGTTGTCGGAGATCGAATAGTCCAGGATCAGGCCGCGCTGGTGACGATCCTCAGGAATGTGCGAGAGTCCCGCCTGCCTGCGCTCGAGCACATTCTCGCGAGTCACGTCGTGTCCGTTGATGCGAATCGTTCCAGACTCCAGCGGCCGCAGACCAGCGAGAGCTTCGATGAGCTCCGTCTGGCCGTTGCCTTCTACGCCGGCGATTCCAAGGATCTCGCCGGGCCTGATCGAGAAAGTGACACCATCGACCACGCGCGTCTTGAGCGATCCGATCACGACGAGGTCGGCGACTCGAATTGCCGAAGTCATGTCGTCGGAAGGGTGGAAACCGGGTTCCACGTCGCTCCTGTCGTCATCACCGCCGGCGTAGACAGCGCCAACCGCACTCGCTTCGTCGCGCGAAGTGAGCGCGACTTCGCGGCCGACCATCGCCTTGGCGATTTGCGCCGGAGTCGTTCCAGCGGTGGTGAGGCGATCGACAGTCTGACCGGCCCGCATCACGGTGATCGTCTCCGAGATCTCGACGACTTCATCGAGCCGGTGCGTGATGAGCACGATCGTGCCACCGCCGTCCCGGAGTCTTCGGAGAACAGTCCACAGCTCGCGCACTTCCGGCGGCGACAACACCGCAGTCGGCTCGTCGAGGATGAGAATCCTTGCGCCGCGGTAGAGAGTTTTCAGAATCTCGACGCGCTGCGCTTCACCGACTGAGAGCTCCGCAACTTTTCGATCCGCTGGCACGGCCAGCCCCGTTTCCCTGCTCAGCTTTTCGACGTTTGCCACAGCGGTCGCGTAGTCGAACCGAATCCCTTTCACCGGCTCCATTCCCAGCACGATGTTCTCTGCAACCGTGAGCGTGGGAACGAGCATGAAGTGCTGATGCACAACACCGATTCCAGCGGCAATTGCATCGCGCGTCGACCAGCCGGTAACGTCCTTGCCGTTAACTTCCATCGTGCCGGCATCGGGCGCCTGAAGTCCGCCGAGAATTTTCATCAGGGTGGATTTGCCGGCACCGTTTTCACCGACCAGCGCGTGAATCTCGCCTGCGCGAACTTCGAGAGATGCACCGCGATTCGCGCGCACTGCGCCGAACGTCTTCTCTATACCTGTCATACGAATCGCGTAGTCAGCGCGCTCGCCCATCGTGGTGGGAGATCCCGTCATCTTGTGCTGGGAACCTTTATCCTGCCAGCGATGATCTCCTGTCTGAGCTGCTCGACCCGCGCATGCACGCTTTCGGGGATGAGCGCCTTGTTGCGATCGTCGTAAACGTAGCCGACCCCGCCTTCCTTGAGACCGAACGAGTAGATGCCGCCCTTGAACGTCTTGCTCTGGACTCGCTGAACAGCATCGAATACCGCTGCGTTCACGCCTTTCACCATCGACGTGAGCACGTGTCCCGGAGCTTCATCGTACTGATCGGCGTCGACACCAATCGCAAGCTTGTTCATCACTCGAGCGGCCTCGAAGACACCCGAGCCGGTCGAGCCCGAAGCGTGGAAAATCACGTTGACGCCGGATTGATACTGGCTGAGCGCGAGCTCTTTGCCCTTTCCAGGATTCTTGAATGCTTCAGGAGTGACGCCGGCATACTGAGCGATCACCGTGCAATCGGGGCAAACCTGACGAACACCCGCACGATAACCTGCTTCGAATTTGTGAATCAGCGGAATGTCCATTCCGCCGACAAATCCGACCTTTTTCGAGTTGCTGACAAGCGCCGCCATGGCGCCGACGAGGAACGAGCCCTCTTCTTCGCGGAACTTGAGCGCCGCAAGGTTCGCCGGGGGCGGAATGACATTGCCCTTGCGGTCGACAGAGAGAGCGTAGTCAACTCCGCCGAACGAAACCGTCGGGTATTCCTTTGCCAGCTTCGTGAGATCATCGGAAAAGATGAAGCCGACTCCGATGACGAGATCCATGCCCTCTGCAGCGAGAAGGCGAAGGCCGGCTTCGCGATCCGAACCTTCACCGGGCTCGATGAAGCGAATGTTGGGATGAAGTATCCTGATCGCGCTGTCAGCACCCGCGTAGGCGCCGTCGTTGAATGACTTGTCGCCGCGACCACCAACGTCGAGCACGATGCCGACGTTAGTCGCACCGGATATCGAGGAATCGGAAATTCCACGGCCGCCGGCAAAGAGGAGTGCGGCGTGCACGATGAGGAGCCCGGCGGCTACGATCAGGAGTTTCCGCATTCAGGGAGGATATTCGCCCACGAACGCCCTGCCTGCAAGGCGGTACGCCCCTTTCTATAAGCATGGAATCCCCGTTGATTTCATCCATG
The DNA here is from genome assembly GCA_039933985.1 of Gemmatimonadales bacterium. Lineage (GTDB taxonomy): Bacteria > Gemmatimonadota > Gemmatimonadetes > Gemmatimonadales > Gemmatimonadaceae > UBA4720. Next base: position 14,127 of record JBDTNA010000006.1, read on the forward strand.
GCAGAGCGAATCAGAACACGCTTTCTGGTCGTCGGAAGCGGTGTTGCCGGGCTGCATACGGCCTGGCGGGCGTCGTCCGAAGGCGACGTGATGGTCCTCACAAAGCGCTCGCTTTTCGACAGTGCGACCGCTTATGCGCAGGGAGGCATCGCCGCCGCACTCGGTGCCGGTGATTCACCCGAGCTTCATCGAAAAGACACGCTGGCCGCGGGCGCAGCTCTGTGTGATGCCGAGGCGGTTGAAGTTCTGGTCGAAGAGGGTCCGGCGCGTGTGCGCGAGCTTCACACAGCGGGAGCGGACTTCGATCTCGAGCCCGGTGGAAGCTTCAAGCTGGGCCGCGAAGCCGCGCACTCGCGCCGCCGAATTGTTCACGCGCACGGGGATCAAACAGGAGCGGAGGTCGCCCGCACATTGATCGCGCGCGTGCGCGAAAGCGAGAGCATCACGGTTCTCGAGAAAACGCGCGTTCTGGATCTGATTATCAGCGATGGCATTTGCCGTGGCATTCGAGCGACGAAAGCCGGGAAGCCAATCGAGATCATCGCCGAGGCTACAGTGCTCGCGACTGGCGGATGCGGGCAGGTGTACCGCTACACGACAAATCCGCAGGTCGCGACCGGCGACGGTTACGCTATCGCACATCGCGCGGGCGTAAAACTGGCCGACATGGAGTTCGTGCAATTCCATCCGACCGCACTCGAGACGCCGGAGAATCCGCTCGCGTTAATCTCCGAAGCGGTTCGCGGCGAGGGCGCAATTCTCGTCAACGACGATGGCGTGCGGTTCATGACGAAAAAGCACAAGCTGGCCGAGCTCGCTCCACGCGACGTTGTGGCGCGCGCAATCTTCCGTGAGCGGCAGCTTGGAAGCGGGGTTTATCTCGATGCGCGGAAGCTGGGAAGATCGTTCGTGAAACGGTTCCCCGGAATCTTCGCGATCTGCAAGGCACGAGGCATCAATCCGACGAAGGATCTCATTCCGGTGATTCCGGCGGCGCATTACATGATGGGCGGAATCGTAACTGACCTTGTGGGACGATCGAGCCTCGAGCGCCTCTACGCTTGTGGTGAGGTCTCGCGCACGGGCGTCCACGGCGCGAATCGCCTGGCCTCGAACTCGCTTCTTGAAGGTCTCGTGTTCGCGGAGCGGGTCGCCCGAGACATGATTGTGCTTCCCAAGCTGAAGGGAATACCGCGGAAAACGAACTGGGACGTGCCGCCACTGACCGACCGTGGCGCGGCTCAAGTGGCGGCCGATGATGTCCGGAGCGTGATGTGGGAGCACGCCGGCATCGACCGAACGGCAAAGGGTTTGCGAAAGGGATTGAAGCTTCTTGCCGAGATCGAGAAGAGACTGCCGGTCGGCGCAACAGAGGAGGCGAATCTCGTTATGACCGCTCGCCTGATAGCCGAGGCGGCGTTGCAGCGAAAGGAATCGAGAGGCGGTCACTACAGGAGCGACTTCCCGCACGCGGTACGAAAGTGGCGCGGAAAGCACATCGAGTTTTAGTCGCGGAGCTCGACAGAGTTTAGAGCGCAGCGATCGACAGAGGGTGAGACGCGCAGAGGAGATCAGAGCCAATGATGGAACACAGAGACGATAGCCATACATGAGTGCAACGCTGATAGAGAGCGAGGTCTCGGAGCTGCATGCACAGATCAAGCAGCTCGCGAGAGAAAAGAACGCGGTGATTCTCGCGCACAATTACGAAAGAGCCGAAGTACAGGATGTCGCAGACTACGTCGGCGACTCGCTTGGGCTGAGTCGCGAAGCTGCGAAGACCGAGGCGGACATCATCGTGTTCTGCGGCGTGCATTTCATGGCTGAGACCGCGGCGGTTCTGTCGCCGAACAAGATGGTGCTGTTGCCAGACATGGCCGCGGGATGTTCGCTTGCTGCGACGATCGACGGCGATCAGCTCCGCGCGTGGAAGGCCGAGCATCCGGGGGCGGTTGTCGTCTCGTATGTCAACACGACAGCGGATGTCAAAGCCGAAAGCGATTACTGCTGTACGTCGGGGAATGCAGTAGAGATCGTGAACTCGATCCCGCTCCATCAGGAAATCCTGTTCCTTCCCGATATGTTTCTCGGCGCGCACGTCAGGCGCGTCACCAAACGCGAGAACATGCATGTGTGGATGGGAGAGTGTCATGTGCACGCCGGCATCGATCCGGAGCACATCGCACTCAAACGAAGTGAACACCCCGGCGCCGAGTTCCTGATTCATCCCGAGTGCGGATGTGCGACCAGCGTGGTCGAAGCAGTCTCTGCCGGCGATGTCGATCCCGAGGGAGTTCAGATTCTTTCGACCGAGGGCATGATCAATCGTCCTCGCATTTCGCCGGCTGACGAATTCATAGTCGCCACGGAAGTTGGGATTCTGCATCGCCTGCGTCGCGAGAATCCGACGAAGAAATTCTTTGCCGCGAGCGACCTTGCCGTGTGCGCATTCATGAAGGTCACAACGCTTCCCAAAGTATTGAACTCTCTCGAGCGTCTCGAGCATCATATCACTGTGGATCCGGATACCGCGTCACGAGCGCGGAAGGCGATCGAGCGAATGATCGCAATCGGCGGCCAGCGTCCTCTATCGCCAAAGCCAGAAACGACTGAAGATCCCGGCGAGTAAAGACGAGGGCGCAGAGTGGACAGAGATCACAGAGAAACCAGGCCAGACCAAACGGCGCGCAAAAGGCGAATCGCCATCCTTGCCGAACGCGCGTTCTCGCCGCCCGAACCGCTGCGTTTTCCATACGCGCGGCTGATGACGTCGTCGATGGTAAAAGAAGCACTAGCGGAGGATGCCGCCGACAACGACATCACCAGCATTGCAACGATCGTGTCGGGCCGCAGGTCGCGATGCGCGATCATCGCGCGGCAGCCAGGAGTGATCGCTGGAATTGCTCTTGCTCGTGAGGCTTTCAAGCAGCGTGACGAAAGGGCCTCCGTGCGAGCTGCGGTCAAGGACGGGCAGAGGGTTGTGGCGGGAACTCCGGTTCTATTCGTTACCGGCCACGCACGAGGATTGCTTTCGGCGGAGAGAGTAGCGCTCAACTACATGCAGCGACTGTCGGGAGTGTCGACGCTCACTCGCCAATTCGTCGATGCAATCAAAGGCACGAAAGCAAAAATACTGGACACGCGAAAAACCACTCCCGGCTGGAGAAGGCTCGAGAAGTACGCGGTTCGAGCAGGTGGTGGACTGAATCATCGAATGGATCTGGGAGCTGCGGTCCTGATCAAGGACAATCACATCGCCGCAGTTGGCGGGGATGTGGCGATGGCCGTTCAGCGGGCGAAAGAAGCGGCGCCAGCCGGGATTCCAGTCGAAGTGGAATGTGACAACATCGAGCAGGTGAGAGCCGCCCTCGACGCGTTGCCTGACATCATCATGCTCGACAACATGCCGGCCGCACGCCTTCGCGAAGCGGTTGCACTGATCAACGGACGCGCCGTCACTGAAGCGTCGGGCGGAGTAAACCTCGAAACGGTTCGCTCAATCGCCGAGACAGGAGTGGATTGGATTTCGGTGGGAGCAATCACGCACTCGGCCAAAGCTCTCGACCTGGCGCTCGATTTTCAGTAAGCCGTTTTCCGCGCTGCTCAGACGACTCGCTCAAGCTAGGCCCTCAAGGACGGCCGTACACAAATGTATTGCAACTACCGGACTTCCAGAATCGAATCCTCCACGAAATAACCAGCAGCGGCCCGGATATCGGCTGCAATCGTCCGGCGTTTAGCATCCGTGGCCTCCGCGTGCGGGTCCAGCGTAGTCCGCGCGGCGCGAAATCGCAGACCAGACTCGACGCAGAACAAATCGCACAGAGAGAGCTCCCGCTCGCAGGCCTCATCGTCACGTGAAGCCAGCAGGCTCTGAGTTCGGCTGATCACGCATACCGTCGCAAACAGCTCGATCGCCATGTTTGCGAGACGCTCGAGTACGAGCTGCCGATCGATGATGTCCGAGCGATGCCGAAGTATCGCGCGCTCAGTACTGCTCTTGAGCTCACCGACATGCTTCTCGAAAAACTTTTTGTGACCGAGAAGACGTGCATGAAGTGGCGTATCGATCATGTCAGATGCGCCGAGTATGCCGCGAATTCGTGAGCTGGCGAATCCGCTCAGAAGGCCGAGGTTGCGCAGCGGCTTCCTGAGAGCGCTGCCTATTTCCTTGAAGGACTCGGCCGTTCCCTGAATTCCATTGAGCGCGATAAAAAGGCGGAGAACTTCATTCGCGCCCTCGAAAATCCGATTGATTCTCGCGTCGCGAAGCAACCGCTCGTACGGATACGGTTTCACGTATCCTCTTCCGCCGGCAACCTGAACCATCTCGTCGGACGCTTCCCAGATGAGCTCGCTCGCGAAGACTTTCGCGCACGCGGCCTCGAGCGAGAAATCCGTATCGGAGCGATCGGCAAGCGATCCAAGAATGCCGAGCATAGCATCGGCGGCGTACGCGCTTGCAGCGAGGTGAGACATTTTCCGCTGCGTGATCTCGAAATGAGCGAGCGGATGACCGAACTGGACACGCTGTTCAGCGTACTTCGCCATCTCGGTCACCATTTTCTTTGCGCCGGAAGTACATCCCGCAGCGAGAGTCAGTCTGCCGGCGTTCAGAACGTGCACCGCAACGGTGAATCCTTTTCCGACGGTGCCGAGCACGTGATCCGCTGGCACCTCCATGTTCTCATACTTGAGCTCGGCCTGCGTCGATCCCCGGATGCCAAGCTTGCGCACGGTTCCTAGAACATTGAACCCTGGCATGTCGGGACGAATGATGAACGCGGTCGATCGCATTACCGTTTCGCCACGTCGCTCGACCGGGGTCTGCGCGAACGTGGCGATCACACCAGCGCGCTGCGCATTTCCGATCCAGATCTTGTGACCGTTCAGAATCCACCGCGTTCCATCGTGTGAAAGAGTTGCGGTTGTCTTGATGTTCTGCGCGTCTGAACCTGTTTCTGGTTCAGTGAGGGCGTATGCCGCGAGCGTTTCTCCTCTGGCAAGTATCGGCAGGTAGCGCGCTTTCTGTTCTTCATTGCCGTAGAGAACGATTGCTTTCGATCCAAGTCCGCAGTGGACTCCGACGAGGACCGCCAGAGAAGGATCGACTGCGGAGATTCGCTCGAACACCCGCGCGTACGCAGTCGCAGACAACTCGAGACCGCCGTATTGCTTCGGAATCGTGAGGCCAAGCAGGCCGGCGTGGCCAAACTCGGCGATTACTTCCTCGCTTACACACTCCTCTTCATCGAATCGTGCCGGGTCGATGACTCCCGCGTGCTCCATTCTGTCGATCTCTCCGATGAGCCGACGCACGACACGTGCTTCTTCCGGGTTTCTTTGATCGAGCGGAGGAGGATAGGGAAAGAGAAGATCGTCGTGAACGGCGCCGCCGAAAACACCGCGGGTAAACGATGGCTTGATCTCGCTCAACGTGTCGCGGGCTGCAGTTCGCCGGCCTTGTCGAGCTGCCCAGCGAGTACCTGGGGAGTAGTTGCCGGCTCCTCGCAGGCGTAGGACCGGCACACATATGCGGTCGCTTTTCCGGAGCGCGCCTGTCTTCCTTCCATCAATGCGATGAGGCCTCCGCCATCGTCGGTTCCACCCGCGAGCACGAGCGAAGGAACGTAGTGTGTTGCAACCTCGTGCTCCAGCGCGTGAAATGTGTTCTCGCCCTTCTTTCCCGAGATCGCGACTTCCACTGCGCCGTTCACCGCCATGTCAGCGGCGCCGAGCAAGTGGCCGAATGCGGTCGGATATCTCATTAGAGAAGTTGCGAGTGTCTCGAGAACGAACGCAGCGCGGCGTTGCATGTCGGCGTCTCGCGTCAATTCCGAGAGGCTGAGCAGGAGATCAACCGCGAGAGAGGTGCCGGACGGCAGGGCGTTGTCTGTCGGATCTCGTGGTCGAGAAATGAGAGATTCGGCGTCGTTGGCGGTATCGAAGAATGCGCCGAGCTGCTCATCCCAGAACCATTTCACCATCGATTGAGCGAGGTCGGTTGCGCGTCGAATCCAGACCGGATCGAAGGTGAGCTCGTACAGAGCGGTGAAGGCGAGTCCGACCGACGCGTAGTCCTCGAGATAGCCTCTGATGGGCGCGCCACCTTTATGGTATGAGCGCAATACGCGCCCATCACGAATGAGCTCGCGATTGATGAACTCACCGTTCCTGATGGCGAGCCTGGCAAAATCCTCGCGCTCGAATGCTCGCGCTGCTGTTGCGAGTCCGCGAAGCATCAAGCCATTCCATCCGGCGAGAATCTTCTCGTCGCGGCCCGGACGTTGCCGCTTGGCGCGAGCCGCATTGAGCGTTGTCTTCGCGTCGCTGATGATCTGGTCGAGAAGCTCACGCGAAATTCCCATTCTTGCCGCGGCGAGCGATGCATCAGTTCGGACGTGGAAGATGTTCTTTCCCTCGAAATTGCCTTGCGGCCTGACTCCGTAATAGGATTTCACGACGGGTGAGTCCGATCCAAGGAGTGGATCGAGCTCACTCTCCTCCCACACGTAGAATTTTCCTTCCTCGCCTTCGCTGTCGGCATCGAGCGACGAATAGAAACCACCTTCAGGCGACGTCATCTCGAGACGCAGCCATTCGACGGTCTCTTCGGTCACGCGCCTGAACTCGGGATCTCCAGTTGCCTGCCAGAGATGAGCGCCAAGGCGAACGAGTAGCGCATTGTCGTACAGCATCTTCTCGAAATGCGGCACGAGCCAGATTGCGTCGACCGTATATCGGTGAAAGCCTCCGCCGACCTGATCGTAGATACCGCCGTGAATCATTTTGCGGAACGAATCGGTGACCATCTGGATTGCGTAGTCGGTTCCGGTGCGACGCCAGTACCGGAGGCAGAAGTCCAATGACATCGTCTGCGGAAATTTCGGCGCGTCGTCGAATCCTCCATGTCGCACATCGTACTTCTGAGCGATGCCGCGGTAAGCGAGATCGAGCGCATGAGGCGTGAGCGCTCCTTCACTGAGCGCCTGAAGCCTCGATGCATCGTAGATCTCGCGAATCTGTCGCGCAGTCTGCGTGACTGTATCGGGGCGGTTGCGATATGCATCGAGAACCGATTCCATCACTCGCGTGAACGATGGCATTCCATGTCGCTCCTGCGGCGGATAGTAGGTACCGCCGTAGAACGGCTCACCGAACGGCGTGAGAAAAACCGTCATCGGCCAGCCACCATGACCAGTCAGCGCCTGAACGGCCTGCATGTAGATCCCGTCGACGTCCGGCCGCTCTTCGCGATCGACTTTGATGTTGACGAAGTTTGCGTTCATCAGCTGCGCGACTGTGGGATCCTCGAACGATTCGTGCGCCATCACGTGACACCAGTGGCACGCCGCGTAGCCGATGCTGAGCAGGATCGGCTTGTCCTCGATTCGCGCGCGGTCGAGCGCCTCGGCTCCCCATGGATACCAATCGACAGGGTTCTCCGCGTGCTGGAGAAGGTAGGGACTGGATTCCTTCGCGAGCCGATTAGCCATTCGCGTACCTCGGCCTAGTTAAGCCGCCGGTGGCTAGCCGGCCAGCTTCAGTGCTTTCAGGATGATGTCGCGCTCACTCTTGAAGGCAAGCGCGGAAACGGCTTCATCGGCGGGGAACCAGCGCGCTTCGTTCACTTCATCATCGTGGTTCGCGACGTCTCCAGCCGCATACCACATGAGAAAGAAGTACACGTACTTGTGATAGCGAACCCGCTCCCCTTGGTGAGTCGCCTGGTACCAGTATTCGACTTTTTCTATCAATTCTGCAATGGTGGCTTCGATTCCGGCCTCTTCGCGGACCTCCCGGATGGCGGCAGACTCAGACTTTTCGCCCGAGTCGATGAGGCCCTTCGGGAGCTGCCAGCGGGGAGGTGTCCCGACCGAGATCAACACTACCTCGAGGGCTGCCTTGCCACGCCGGAGCACGCACCCGCCGGCGGAGATCTGCGTCTCCGTTCGAACTTTTCCCCGTGAGTCAGGCATGGACGTGGGTTGGCATGATGTGGCATCCAGCTAGTACCGGACCACAACGGCACGCGCCAGGCATCGTTAATTTCCCCGCATGCTTTTCTGGATTGCACTCGGCGGCGCGGCGGGAAGCGTGCTCAGGTACCTCATCGGCGGCGCCGTCCAACGCGCGGGTGGCCTGAATTTTCCTTCAGGCACTCTCACCGTAAATGTGATTGGCGGTTTGGTTATCGGAGCGCTGACCCAACACTATATGAATACGCAGACGTCGCCGGTCATGCGCGCGGCGCTCATTACTGGGTTCTGCGGCGGCTTCACGACGTTTTCGGCGTTCAGTATCGAAACTGTCGGGCTGCTCGAGGGTGGCGAATATGCGAAAGCAACGGCGTACATCGTGCTGAGCGTAACACTCTCAATCGCCGCCGCGTTTGCCGGAGTCGCGACGGTAAAAATGGCGTCATGATCACGAATTTCATCTTTCCTGTTCCGACTTAAATGACAAAGCAAGCAAAGTCCGATCTCAACGATTTCTTCGATGCCAACGAAGCGCGAATGCTCGATGAGTTATTCGATTTCCTTCGCATTCCAAGCGTCAGCGCGAAATCGGAAAACAATCCCGACACGAAGCGCGCTGCCGAGTGGCTCAAGACGTCGATGGAGAAGGTTGGCATGAAGGCGTCGGTTCATCAAACGCCAGGTCATCCGGTCGTCATCGGCGAATGGCGCGGTGCGCCGGGTGCGCCGACGGTCCTTGTTTACGGCCACTACGACGTGCAACCCGCAGAGCCACTCGACTTGTGGACTTCACCGCCGTTTGAGCCGACGATCCGTGACGGCAACATATACGCGCGAGGCTCAGTCGACGACAAAGGTCAGCTCTTTCTGCACATCAAGGCGATCGAAGGGCACCTCTCGACGCGAGGCAAGCTGCCGGTAAACATCGTGATGATCGCTGAAGGTGAGGAGGAAGTTGGAAGCGACAACCTCGAGGCGTTCGTCGAAGCCAACAAAGACCTTCTCGCGGCCGACGCCGTCGTCATCTCCGACTCGGCCATGTTTGCACCTGGCCAGCCGTCGATTCTCTCGTCGCTGCGCGGAATGGCGTACTTCGAGATCAATGTCACGGGGCCGAAGGTCGATCTGCACTCCGGCGCGTACGGCGGAGCGGTGGTCAATCCGGCAACCGCTCTCGCGCGGATCATTGCCACCATGCACGACGAAAACTGGCACGTCACAATTGACGGTTTCTACGACAACGTTCGAGATTGGGATCCAAGAATTCGCGAGCAGATGAAGAGTCTGCCGTTCGAGGAAAAGACGTTGGTCAAAGAGACCGGTGTTCCTGCGCTTGGTGGAGAAGTGGGACACACAGCGCTCGAGAGGCTGTGGACCCGGCCGACATGCGAGGTCAACGGCATGTTGAGCGGATACATCGGCGAGGGATCGAAAACCGTGCTGCCCTCGAAGGCAATGGCCAAAGTCAGCTGCCGGCTAGTACCAGATCAGATGCCGGCCGAAATCATCGAGAAGATGAAGGCACATGTTGCGAAGGTGACGCCCCAGGGTGTCGAAGCGAAGGTGTCCTATCTTCATGGTGGAAAACCGTGGCGCGCGGAGCTCACGGGGCCGTTGTACGACGCAGCGAGACGAGCGCTCGCTACTGCGTTCGAGAAGGAGCCGGTTATTGTCGGTGAAGGCGGTTCAATTCCGGTGGTGGGAGATTTCGAGAAGATCCTCGGAGCACCGGTGCTTCTTGTCGGATTCGGATTGCCTGGAGAGAACGCACACGCGCCCGATGAATGGATGAGTGAGGAAAACTTCAACATCGGCATCCGTGCGATGGCAGTGTTCTGGGACGAGTACGCGAAAGCCACGAGCGCCTCGTAACCGCGTGCTCAGCTTCCGTTCTTCACTGTCGGGCCTGTAGGAATTGCGGCGCGCTGGAGTGCCTTCAGCGCGCGAGTGCGTGCCAGGTTCCACTCGTGCCACTTTCTCTCGAGACGGGGCCGACCCGTTTGATATCGCACCGTCAAAGTGTTTCTGATTTCCGTCGCCGCAGGAGCGGGGAGCGATGCAAGCCCATCGATGATAGCCGGCACTGCGTTCGGTGACAGATCGCGGACGAGATAACTGACGTCGAGTTTTCCTGTCGTCGCGAACCGCTCGATGTTCTGCCGGGCTATCCATGCCTCATGATTCCAGTAGATGAGCGCGATCAGGGCGACCGTGCCGACAGCTGCAACACGCCTGAATAGCCGACGCGTGTCGATCTCATTGAGAATTTCCCCAACAAGAATGATGAGCCCGATTGCAACGACGATCATGTAGACCTGCGCGTACAGGCGTGCCGTCGTGAATCCGTATGCCTGCTCGTATAGAAAGACTCGATGGAACGCAGAGCCGAGCAGAAACAGAACTGCAACGACGAGTGCGATCGTGATGGCACGAAGGAGCCCTTCGCGCTGATCTTTGCGGCCGAATCTCTCCGACACCAGGATGAGTACAGCGCTCGCCGAGGCGACGACGCTCAACTCGGCGAATCCACGGCGCGCGTAGTCGGCGAAGGTCACTCCCGAGCCCGTTATCTGCGGGAGATTTCCGAAGAGGTACGTGACCTGGACGAGGAGGAACAACCATAGCAAAGCAGTAACGCTTGAAATCAGGATCAGCCGCTCGGTACCGCCGACCCAGCGATGATTCATCTCACTTGGAGCAGCGAGTGGGAGACCGATACTGTCGTCGCCTTTCGAAACGAAACCGTAAGCGCCGAGGACAACTCCGAGGAGTGCGACGAAAAAGACACTGCGCGGGATGAACTCCCAGCTCGAGACCAGATGCTGGATCGCATCGCGCCAACCGGCGAAGATCGGATCTGCTGATGAGAGCAGAAGCGCGAAGATCACGATGACCGGAAGCGTGATCACGATTCCGCCGACTACGGAGCGCGCGCGATTCGAGCGAACGAGCTGAAGAGCTTCGACCGCTCGCCGGAGTGATTCGACGATGGCGTGTCCGAAGGCGATGATGGGCGCGGGAACTGCGAATCCTGCCGAAATGCGATTCCAGCTCGGATTGGTTGCAAGCAGCATCTCGAGTGCGAGGAACGAGATGATGCCGAGGAAGATGAGAAAGGTGATGAAAGATTCGGCGTTGACGACGGCACCGCCGGCGATGATGGTCGCGATAGCCGCCATGGTGATGACGACTTCATTTCCCGGCCGGTTTTTTCGGATTAAGAGGAGGAGTCCGGCGGCAGCAGTGCCTGTCCAGATCAGCCAGTTGATGCCCGGCAGCCCGTCGTAGAGGATCCAGGTGCCGAGCGCTGCTACTGCGAGCGCGGCTGTCCAGATGATGCCGAGTTTCTGATTTCCCGTGTCCGAACCGTCCAACAATTGCCGCTCGCGATTGAGTTAGCCCCAATATCGGGCGAACTAGTCTGTTTTGTCAAGTACTTTGTAATACAAAGTTCGAGCGAGAGGTTCAGAGCTTTCTCTCCGGCTCGTCCGTCTCAGAATCTCCAGTTTCGAATCAGGAAGAAGCTGAAGACGCTGGTGGTTGTAGGAACCTGCGGATCGAGCGACGGATCCTTGAGCAGATAGCGCGGCTGGAAGCTTGTTTCGAGACTGTAACCGCGGAGCCCACCGAAGCGATGCTCCAGCAATAGACCAGGACGGCGCAGGGCGGCGGGATCGGGACGCAGCTGTACGGCGGCAAAGGTGTGCGCCTTGATGTACTTCCCGAACTCGATCTCCGTTGCGCGCAGGAAGCTTCCGACATCGTTCTGAATATCCGCTGGTGCGATGTTGAAGAAGTCTACTCCGAGCTGCTTGGCAGCTTCGCCCGACAGCTGATCGGCGAACACACCGAGAGCAACCGCGGCAAGCTGACGGCTGGCGAGCTGAGCGCCGGCGCCGACCAGGTTGTTCGAGCCGATCCCCGCGCCTTCGAGCTGAAGCAACGATGAAGACGAGCGGCCAAATGCGAGATAGCTCAACAGGTCGCTCTGCGGAATCGGCGGCTGCGCGTCGCTCTGGAGGGATATCTGAGGAGTGCGGAGCGTTCCTCCGATAAGAATCTGAATGTTGATTGCCTCGCGCGACGGAAGCCGCACGAGGTAACCACCCGTCACCTGCAGCGTCGGGTTCAGCTCATCCGAATTGATGAACGTCGCCGACCCTCGCGAGATCTCGAACCGCTTGGACAAGAACCGATACTCGCCGCGCTCGCTGAGCAGAACTCCATCCAGAACGAGCGTCTGTTTCGCGCGGTTGACGTGAATCGCGAGATCTCCGTCACTGTAGACTTCGACGTTGTAATCGGGGGAGCGCACGAACACGTCACGATCGACACGAAGATCGACGTCCATCCGGAGATTGGCGAGCAGCGGCGACTGCGTCGGAAAGATCTCTCGGTTTTCGAGAACCGCTGTATCGAGAACATTGAACAACGCCGGATCCTGCGCGCCGATCAGCTTCTTTCCCTCGGACTTTGGAATCTCGAGAACTCCGTCGAGAATCCGGAGCGTTCCGCCGACATGCGCATCGCTGAACGGACCGGTCATCGCGAGGTTCATGCTCGCCTTCAGATATCCCTTGTCTCGGGGCGACAGAAGAACTGTCGCGTTGTTCGTGGATCGACGACACGCAACTGGAGTTGACATCGCTGAAAAATCAAGTTGCTCAAGG
>JBDTNA010000007.1:0-23712 GCA_039933985.1 Gemmatimonadales bacterium
TCCATATGCCTCGAGCATCACCGGCCAATCGCTGCGCGCGAATGCTGAATCGCCACGCGGGGATGTTGTCGATGCTGCAGGAGTTTGCGCGGAAGAACGCGATGCAACGCAAACGAGAAATGCAGTGACGACTCGAACGACAAAAGACGTGGTCTGACTCATGAATCCGCCGTATGAAAAAAGTGGGGATGACTTACCGCAATGATACCACCTGCCGCGAGCCGCGCTGCAGCATCACGGTTTCTTTTCAAGACTCTGTCATTGCATCGGCGACGCCAGTGCTTGAGGGACGTCAGCGTCACGCAAGTGAATTGGAAATGTTACATTCGTGGCATCAGTCACGGATCGAGAGAAACGATGAGCAACGCTCTTCTACTCAGGGCAGTACAAATGACGATCATTCGGGATCTTCACGCGCTGGAACGCGAGATCGAAGCCTATCCCGATGACGATTCTCTGTGGCTCACGCCTCCGGGAATCAGCAACTCGGCGGGCAACCTGGCGCTGCATCTCGCCGGCAATCTTCGGCATTTCATTGGCGGAACTCTCGGCAGCACCGGATACGTTCGGAATCGCGACGTCGAGTTTGCCACGAAGGGAATATCCCGCAGCCAGGTCGCTGAAGAGATTCGCAACACGATCGCGGATGTGGATCGAACGCTCTCCGATCTTGACGATTCCCGCATCGAGTCAGGATTTCCAATTCCAGTCGGCCCCCAGTCAAAGAATGTGACGACAAGCGACTGGCTCGTGCACCTGGCCGGCCACCTCACATACCATCTGGGGCAGATCGACTATCATCGGCGGCTGCTTACTGCCGACGGCACGACCGTGGATACGCTTTCGCTGAAGGACATTCCCGAACTGAAAGGGTGATCATGCGAGGGTCTCTCGCGGGTTGCTTGCCGCGTTTTGCGTTTCGAGGTGAAGACAATGGTTCCAGGGTGGATAATTCCAATCGACGTCTATGTTCGCTGAGACTTCGCTCAACACCGCCATTTATGGAATCCGCCGACTGGTTGAAATCGACCCTCTGAAGTCGTATTCTCGCTCTCTCCCCCATTTCAAACCCGACGGAGGTTGCCGATGTACGCAAGATCTGGATTGATCGCTTTGTCGATGGCGTTTGCGCTGTCGACTGGCTGCAAGAGCCCGGAACAGAAGGCGGCCGAGGACGTAGCCAAGAATCTCGAGGAAGTCGGAAAGAAGATGGAAGCCGCCACCAAGGATGGGCAGCCTGCGAACATGGCAGACGCGATGAGTGCGCTCGGCGCAGCGATGGGCGCGGCCAACGGTGGCAAGAAGGTCGAGACCGTCGACTACAAGGTTCTCAAGGACATGCTGCCCGGCGACGCGGCGGGGCTCAAGCGTAATGAAGCGACGGGAGAAAAAACTTCGGCAATGGGGATGCAGATCTCCAACGCCGAGGGCCGGTATTCGGACGGTGCGGGCAAGTCGATGACGATCAAGATCACTGACATCGGAAGTATGACCGGTCTGGCCGGGATGGCTGCCTATGCGTGGTCGGCAACCGAGATCGATCGCGACTCGGATACCGGGTACGAAAAGACATCGACGTTCAACGGCTTCAAGTCGCACGAGAAGTATGACAAGTCATCCAAGTCGGGTGAGGTCAGCGTTCTCGTCGGGGGCAGATTCGTCGCCGAGGTATCCGGTAACAATGTCGATATGGATGCGATGAAGGACGCGCTCACCAAAGTGGATCTCAAGAAACTCGACGGAATGAAGGGAGCGGGAGTTCACTAGGGGAGCAGGCGCAATGGGTCATTCAGCGCCGGACGACCTCAAGGCAGGTGTCGAGGGTCATGACGGTATTCTGGTGATTCGCGGCGCGGGCACCACCCGCGGCTGGAACGGGATTCGTTACAAGACGGGTTTGTCGGGCAAGAACGTCGGAGCGCGGAAGCTTTCGATGAACGTCGCTACAATTCCGCCTGGTGGCGTTGCGTACGCTCACATTCACGTGGACTTCGAGGTGATGCTCTACATCCTCGAAGGCAAAGTGCGGCACGAATATGGTCCCGATCTTTCGATCAAGGTCGAAAACGAGGCCGGTGATTTCATTTTCATCGAGCCCGGCGTGCCGCACGAGGTTTGCAACATGAGCGATACTGAAGAAGTGGTCGCAGTCGTTGCGCGCTCCGACGCGACGGAGTGGGAGAACATCGTGGATTACCCCAGCAATCGGCGGCCAGTTGGCTAGAAGCAACCTCCGTTTTCTTGCATCGATTGTTTTCCTGTGCGCTTGTTCTTCTGATTCCGGAGCTCAGCCGGGCCGCAAGAGTCAGCTTGCCACAGTGACGCAGTCGATAGGAGACGCAAAGGTCGAGATTGTCTACCGACGCCCGGTTGCGAGAGGCCGCGAGCTGTTCGGTAAGCTCGTGCCATGGGGACGTGTGTGGACTCCCAGCGCCGACAGCGCAGCCCTGTTCTCGACCTCCACCGACCTGACCGTTGCAGGCTCGAAGCTTCGCGCTGGCAAATACGCCGTCTGGATGATTCCTGAGCACGATGACTGGAGTGTGATCTTCAGCTCGGCTCAGCCAATATTTCACCTGAGGCTTCCCGATTCGAAAGACGAAGTCCTGCGCGTCAAGGTGAAGGCGAAGGAAGGGGAGCACATGGAATCCCTTGGCTTCTATTTTCCGATGGTCGATGGTGATTCGGCTGTGCTGAACATGCATTGGGGCCGCACCGTCGTTCCGATTTCCATTCGGTCTCAGTAGCCCTTATCGATGGGCAAGCGTGTATACGGGCTGGATGTAGTCGCAGCGCTGCTCATTTGTTTGACCGCCTGCAGGAACTCGGAGGACAAGCCGGTAATGGTCAGTGTCGATTCGGCATTGCCGGTGCCACCTCCGACACCGGCCGGCCGCGAAGCGGCCAGCAACTGTCCTCACACCGGGCTATGGGCAGTCTGCAGCGTCGAACGCAGACTAAAACAATCAGGGTTCGTTGCGAAAAAGCTGGACGAAGCTCCAGCGCGAGCCGGATTCAGCGTAAAGCCGCTCGTGTATTCACTTGGACGATCGCGTCTTGAGATTTTCCTCTACGAAAACGCTTCCGAGCTTTCAAAAGATATTGCGGCGCTCGATACGGTTCTCGTCGCGCCTCGCGGAGTTACAACATCACCATGGGAATCCGCTCCGACTCTAATCCGCTCGGGCAATCTTGCCGCTGTACTGTTGACGTCCAGTCCGCTTCAGGCGGAGCGTCTATCGCTCGCGTTGACTGCGGGTGCGCCGCAGCCAGGATCGCCGCGGTGAATAGCTCAACTTTCGCCGACAACTGTCGGCGGAGCTGAAGTCCCAGGCTTTCCTCCTTCCGGCGCCGGAGCTTTGGTGCCATCGGTACCTTCGTCCGCGCGTTTTTCTTCGCCGATGCCCGGCAGCGCCTTTTCATTGATCCATTTGTGCTCAGCCGCGTGTCGCGCCGCGCCAAGTGTGTCGTCGGCCAACACGAGAATCGAATTTGCCGCGACTATCTCTTCTGCAAGTTTTTTGATCGACGACGAACGCTCAGCCGAGCGGACGACATCGCGAATGTAGATCGCCAGAATCCGCCCCGGAAATTCTGCGACAATCTGCCGATAGATCTCGGGATCGTGTTGACTGCTGTCACCAATGAGGATGAACGGCAGTGTCGGATAGACGCCGAGGATGTTGCGGATTGCGACGCCCTTGTGGTTGAGGTGACGTGAGGCCGAGAGGGCGTTCAAGTCTATGTCCCAGTCGCGAAGGATGATCGGACCTTTTGGAATATTCTGAAGCTCCATGAATTCGGAGATCACGTCGTAGATGTTCCACGGACTGCTCGAGACGTAGAAGATTGGATTCTTCTCGTCGCCGGTGAGGCCCTCTCGCATGGCGCGATAGAATGCGGCGACGCCAGGGAAGGGAAGCCGCGTGCGCGCATTGCCGAGCATTACGGTGCGGGCGGCCAGCAGAAAACTCGAGACCCGCGATTGAATGACCGTGTCATCTATGTCGCTTATGACTCCGAATTTCGCTGACTTGGGCGGATTCAGGATCTCGCCGGTTCCCTTGACCGGGTCTCCAGCGGGATTCGGTGGAGACACGAGCTCGACAGAGTACTCCTGCCACTCCTTGTCTGATTCGGAAAGCCCGAAATCGACGAGACGGCCGAAGTATCCCTCGTCGTCCGCCTTCATCTGCCGTGTGGCATCTTCGCGTGTGACCTCCACGCCGGCGCGTGGAACGGGGTCGCTGTCGGCACGCCGATATGTGTTCAGGAGATTCCGGAGAGTCGAATCTCCCTCGGTGCTTGCGCCGATGTCCCGCTTTTCGACGATGCGTCCGTAGGTCCACGACTGCGTCCGGTTGCCGAAGCCACGGTAGCAGAGGACTTCGTGCGGGTCGTCGTCCAGGACGGATTTCACCGCTCGGACCGCGGAACCCGCAGTCCTGCCGGCTTTCTTGAGGAGGTAGCCCAGCTCTTCAGACCAGTCGCTCATATGGATGCCGATATGCGGAATGCGTGCCGTTGCGGAACCGGTATCGCAGCGGGGATTTGCGGCATCCCTTCAAACGGTGGCATAGTTGGGCCTTCCAGTCAGGAGAGCTTTCGAATTTGACCGACCTCGCACTCGAATCGGCGGCAGAGCAATTGTCGGTGCGAGCTCGCTTGCGACGCAACCTCACCGTTCAGGTTCTCGTCGCGATATCGCTCGGAATCCTTCTTGGGGCAGTTGCGCCGAGCTGGGGCAAGGCGATGAAGCCAGTTGGCGACACGTTCATCAATCTCGTAAAGATGGTGATCGCGCCGATCATCTTCCTGACGATCGTGAGCGGTGTCGCGAGCATGCAGGACATTAAAAAGGTCGGCCGGGTTGGCGGAAAGGCTTTCCTCTATTTCGAGATCGTCAGTACGCTGGCACTCGCGATCGGACTTGTCGTCGTGAATGTCACGAAGCCGGGCGCGGGGATCGATATCTCCAAAGCGGCGGGTGCCGACCTGACGAAGTACACGGCGTCTGGAACACCGCTCGGTTTCGTCGACATCATCACGCACATTGTCCCGGCGAGTATTCTCGGCGCATTCGCGAACGGCGAGATTCTTCAGATCGTGTTCTTCTCGCTGTGGTTCGGCATTGCACTGCTCAGCGTCGGCGATGCGGGCCGGCCGGTTCTGTCCGGAGTAGAGCGATTGTCGGCGGTGTTCTTCCGATTGACTGCGATGATCATGAAGGTCGCGCCGATCGGCGCGTTCGGCGCTATGGCTTATACGATCGGTACTTTTGGACTCAAGGCATTGATTCCCCTCGCGCGCCTCATGGCCGATGTCTACCTGACCATGGCCGTTTTCGTCTTTGTCGTTCTCAATCTGATCGCGCGGTTCTATGGGTTCTCGCTTTGGAAGCTGTTGAAATACATCAAGGACGAGATCCTGATCGTGCTTGGCACGTCGAGCTCGGAAGCGGCGTTGCCGAGGATGCTTGCAAAGATGGAACGGTTCGGCTGTGACCGGAGCGTTGTCGGGCTCGTAATTCCTGCTGGCTATTCATTCAATCTCGACGGCACTTCGATCTACTTGTCCATGGCCGCGATATTCATCGCCCAGGCGTACGGGGTCGACCTGTCTCTCGGTCAGCAGCTGTCTCTTCTTGCGGTGCTGATGGTGACGTCGAAAGGGGCCGCGGGTGTCACTGGTTCAGGATTCATCGTACTCGCGGGTACGCTTGCGGCAACACATGTCGTTCCTGTTGAAGGCATGGCTTTGTTGCTCGGCGTCGACCGGTTCATGAGTGAGGCTCGAGCCATTACGAACGTTATTGGGAATGGCGTTGCTACAGTCGTCGTTGCGAAGAGTGAGAATGCGTTCAACGAGTTGAAATACGAAAGTGCTACGTCGGGTTCTACCGCTTAGCTGGTCTTGCGCCCACGCAACGATGCGGCGGAAGAAAGACTTATAGCTTCCGGCCGAAGAGGAGAAAAACATCTCCGCATGGCGATGCTGATTCGCGGTCCGGTTCAATTCGACAGACCCTCCCACAAACCCTGCAGATACGTTGCGCCGAGTGCGCGATCGTAGAGGCCGTAGCCGGGCCGTCCGTATTCGTCCCAGATCATTCGTCCATGATCCGGACGCATCGGTCCGTTGAAGCCGGTTTCCTCGAGTGCGCGAAGCACTCCGAGCATATCGACGTCACCATTTCGGGATGGATGGGCAACCTCATGAAACGCGCGCGGTCCGGTCCGCTTCACGTTGCGGCAATGCGCAAAGTGAATGCGTTTCATCGCTCCCAGTCTCCGAGCCATGGCGGGCAGATCGTTGTCGGCGCTGGCGCCAAGCGACCCGGTGCAGAACGTCACTCCATTTGCGGGACTATCGACGAGCCCGACGAATCTCTCGAGCGCGGCGGCGGACGTGATGATGCGCGGCAATCCGAATATCGGCCACGGCGGGTCGTCCGGGTGAATCGCCATCCTGACGCCGGCTGATTCAGCGACAGGGACAACACGATCGAGAAACCAGGCAAGATTCTCCCACAGCTGTTCTTCGCTCACGCGCGAGAACGCATCGAGTAGCCCGGCAAGTGTTGCAGGGTCGTAAGCAGTCGCCCATCCCGGCAAGTCGCCGGTTCCTTTCGATAAATCGATGCGCGCGAGCTCAGCGTCATCATACGCCAGCGCAAACGAGCCGTCCGGCAGACGCATGTTGAGGTCGGTGCGAAGCCAGTCGAAGACTGGCATGAAGTTGTAACACAATACGTGCACGCCGACTTCGCCCATGTTTCTGATGCTTTCGGAGTATTGATCGACGAGCCGATCCCGGCTTGGCCGGCCGAGCTTGATGTCTTCATGAACCGGTATGCTTTCGATCACCGCGAGGTCCAGCCCTTCCGCATCGATGTCCGCGGCGAAACGCTCGATCTTGTCTCGCGGCCAGGTTTCACCGACAGGCATGTCATAGAGCGCGCTGACGACGCCGTTCACTCCCGGTATCTGCCGAATTTGCCGCAGCGAAACGGGGTCACCAGAGCCGAACCAGCGGAAAGTCATCTGCATAAATTCAGGCCGTCGGCGCGCGAATCACTCCCTTATCGCTGGACACGACCGCTCGCTTCGCCCTTCATGAGCGCCTCGACTTCACTCACAGAAACTCTGTTGAAATCTCCGGGGATCGAATGCTTGAAGCACGACGCGGCAGTAGCGAATTCCAGCGCTTTCTGATCATCGCCGTAAGTATTGAGACCATAAATGAGACCTGCTGCAAACGAATCGCCACCACCGACGCGGTCAACGATGTCCGTGATCTCATAGTGACGACTCGAAAGAAGCTCCTTGCCATTGTATAGAACTGAAGACCAGCCATTGTAGTCGGCGCTATGGCTTTCTCGGAGCGTGATCACCTGCTTCTCCAGATTCGGGAACGCATCGAACACCGACTCAGCGATCCGGCGATATCTCTCCCTGCCGAGCTCTCCGCTGTGAACGTCCACTCCAGATGAGATTCCAAGCGCCTTCTCACAGTCTTCCTCGTTGGCGATTCCAACGTTCACGTTCGCGACTATCTCACGCATCACCTGCGGCGCGCTCTTCCCGTACTTCCACAGATTTTTGCGGTAGTTGTAGTCGCACGAGACTTTCAGGCCCGCCGAGCGCGCTGCGGCAATCGCTTCGATCGTGACATTCGCCGCACTCTGACTGATCGCCGGCGTAACGCCGCTCACATGGAACCACGATGCGCCTTCGAAAATTGCCTTCCAGTCAAAGTCACCGGGCTTCGACGCCGCGATTGAAGACCCGCTTCTGTCATATGTGACCCGAGATGGTCGCTGATTCGCACCTGTCTCGAGAAAATAGATTCCGATGCGCTCTCCAGCCCGCCGAATCAGGCTCGTATCGACGCCGAATCCACGCACCGATTGAATCGCCGCGTCGCCAAGGGGATTTACCGGAAGTGATGAGACGAATGAGACGGGGATGCCGTACTGCGCCAGCGACACGGCAACGTTCGCCTCAGCGCCGCCAAAAGTCGCCTCGAGTATCGGTGACTGCATCAGTCGCTCGAATGCAGGCGACTTGAGCCGCAACATCACTTCGCCGAACGTCACAACTCTGGTCACTGCCCGCTCGCTCCATTTGTCGGTTGCACAGCCGCGACTGCCCTCGCCACTTCGGCCGTGATCTTGTCGAATTCTTTCGCTGCAATCCACTCGGCGGACGCCATCCACGACCCACCGCATGCGACGACGCGAGGGAATGAGAGATACGCGCCGACATTCTGAAGGCTGATCCCGCCCGTCGGCATGAATGAAATGCCGCCGTACGGCGCCGAGATAGCCTTCAGATAACCGATTCCACCGAGCGGCTCGGCCGGAAAGAACTTCAGAACATTGAGGCCGCGGGTTAGAGCGGCTTCGATCTCACTCGGAGTGGCAATTCCGGGAAAGACAGGGATGTCGTTCTCGAGACAGTAGTCAACGACGGCAGGATTGAATCCCGGCGAGACAACGAACTTCGCGCCGGCATCGCGCGCGTCCTTTGCTTGCGCCGGAGTCAACACCGTTCCCGCGCCTGCGAGGACATCGGGACATTCGCCGGCGAGTCGCGCGAGAGCTTCGCTAGCGCCTGAAGTTCGGAAGGTGACTTCAGCACATGGCAGGCCGCCAACCGACAATGCCCGCCCGAGCGCCGGAGCGGAGGCGGGATCGTCGATGACGATTACCGGAACGAGGCGGAACTGTCGAAGCTGAGCTGCGATGGATATCGCTGTCTTCATCATAGTTGCGGCTGACCGGCAAAGCTGAGTCTACGGCTGGGCTAAAAGCGCCGCAATCCCGGGTCCGCCCGTTGGGCACCAGCCCTCGGGTAGCTGGCCGTGATCGACCCTCGCTCCTACATTAGCGAAATAACCTCGAATCCGGAGCCCAGTGGCTTCGATAGACATGCAGCAAACCAACCTCGATGATCCGAATCGTCGTCCACTGGACGACGAAATCGATGCATGGGGCCTCACCCATACGGGCAAGGTTCGCAAGAACAATGAGGATCATTTCCTCATCTGCGCACTGCAGAAGCGCATCAAGGTCTACAACACCAGCCTTCCCGAAGTACAAAACCTCGGCGGTCGCGACGATCGCGTTGCATTCATCTCTGTTGTTGCTGACGGCGTCGGAGGACAGGCCGCAGGTGAAGAGGCTAGCCGTCTCGCGCTGGAGGGAATCACTCGCTACGTCTCCGAAGCAATTCATGTTTACTACACTGCCGATCCGTCGAACGACCAGGTGTTCATCGACCTTCTTGCGGAATCGGCAATGAAGGTTCACGGCGAGCTCGCGGCGAAGTCCGCGGGCGATAGCGATCTGCGCGGGATGGCGACGACGTTGACTCTCTGGCTCGGCATCTGGCCGCGCGCTTATCTTCTTCAAGTCGGTGACAGCCGTTGTTATCGACTCGTCGACGGCAAACTTTTCCAGATGTCGCGCGATCAGACGATGGCCGAGGATTTCGTGGAGCAGGGAATTTTCACTCGGGATCATCCGGCGCATAAGAAGTATTCTCACATTCTGTCGAGCGCGATCGGGGGGCAGCAGGCGGCGCCGGTCGTGCGCGGAATGGAGCAACGCTGGGGATATGTCGGGCTTCTCTGCAGCGATGGGCTCACACGCCATGTGTCCGACGACCGCATCCGGGAGGTTCTGCTGAACATGACTTCGGCAAGACAGGCCTGCGAAACACTTCTTCAGGATGCGCTCGATGGTGGAGGCGCAGACAACATTACGATTTCGATCGGTCGAGCCGTGAAGAAGCACTAGTCTGCGACTATCGATTCTGCTGGCTCTGCTCGTCCTGGCTCCGTCAATCGCTGCGGGGCAACAGTGGGACAGCGCGACCTCGAGAACGGTGGTGCCCGGAGTGATTCACCGGCGGCTGGTCGTGAACAGCGGGCCGTGGCGCATGAACGTCCTCGAGATTGACCTCGGAACGCCGGGTTTGTCCATCGATGGAATTCGATCGAACGACAAGTTCCGCGGAAGAGAAACAGTCAGGTCGATGGTCGAGCGCTACAAGGGGCCGGGAAACGCAGTCGCCGCAGTCAACGGCGACTTTTTCAACGTGAAGATCGGGACCGGCGAGAGTGAGAACAACGTCGTAATAGGAAACGAAATCCGTAAAGGCGTCCGCGTGACGGACTCGCCATACGACACATGGGACAATCTTCACTCGCAATTCGGAATCGACTCGAAGAACAAGCCGTTCATCGAGCGGTTTGGTCTCGACGCGAGCCTCAGCGCTCCCGGAATCAAAAACCTCCGTCTCGATGGGATAAACTTCCGGCAGGACACCAACGCGCTCGTGCTCTATACACCTGCCATCGGTGATTCGACGCCGGTGGATTCCGTCACACGGTCGATGCTTTCAGTTCCGATGACACTGGTCCGACGAAGTGGCGACACCATGTATTTCCGAATCAGCGGCAAACTGAGCGAGGCGCGGTCGGCGCGACTCGACGGTGGCTACGCGCTTGGCGGAAGCGGCAAGGCGCGCGAGCAGCTGGTCAGAATCGCGAGACGCGGCGGAGCGGTTCGGATTGTCTCACGTCTCGCACCTAATAGAGGAAGCCTTCGTACCGTGGTGGGAGGATGGCCGAGGTTGATCGTGCACGGGCGAAGTGTCGCGGAGTATGCCGACGTTCTTGAAGGAACGTTTCCGCGATTCTCATCGGGCCGGCATCCGCGGACGGCAATCGGCTTCTCGAAGGATAGCACCACCCTGATCCTTTTCACCGTCGATGGCCGAAGAGAATCGGACTCTGGAATGTCTCTCGCCGAAGTCGCGAAAGCGATGCTCGCGCTCGGCGCATATGAAGCGATGGCATTCGATGGCGGAGGTTCAACTACGATGGTCGTCGAAGGAAAGACGGTGAATCGCCCGTCTGATCAGGCCGGTGAGCGTCCAGTGGGCAGCGGTCTGCTTGTCGTCATCGATCCTTCCCGACTGCGTCAGTAGAGTCTGAACGGCGCGGCGCGCTTCGCGAATTGCGCAGATTCGTTACGCCAGCGCGAAAGGACCGCATCGATGCCGCCGCGCTCCACCGCGTTCCGCAGCGCACGCGAACCCGAAAGCTCCTCGATCCCCCGTCCGCTCCACCGAAACTGTGTCGGATGTCTCTGATAGATCTCGCGAAGGAGATGCGCGCCGATCTCCGAAGAGCGAACGGCATTCCGGTCGGTGACAACGATCCGAACCATCGGGATTGTCTCGCCGCCGAATTTCTCACCGCGGCCGATTCTTCGTGACACTGTCTCGAAGCTTACTCCTCCAAGACGCTTTGCATTCATTGCGCGAGTGATCGCGGTTGCATCAGTGAGCCACCGCGCGCCGACGAGACGAAAAGGCTCGTCAGTACCGCGACCCTCACTGACGTTCGTCGCCTCGAAGAAGGAGATTCCCGGATAAAGAAGAGCGGCTTCCGCATCGCGAATGTTTGGCGAAGGCTTGATCCACTCGAGTCCAGTGTCTTCCCACCACATCGTCCTTTTGTACCCGCGCATCGGAATCACAATGATATCGGCGTCGATCGCGCCCGTGCCCACCAGGTAGCGAGCGAGCTCTCCGGGCGTAAGACCATATCGCAGCGGCACGTCGTGCAGTCCGGTGAAAGTCCGATACCGCCGCTCGATCGATCCGCCCTCGACGATGTCGTCGCGAATCGGATTCGGGCGATCGAGCACGACGAATTGTTTTCCCGCCTTCTTCGCCGCTTCAGCCGCAAGCGTCATCGTCCATACGTAGGTGTACATTCGCGCCCCGACATCCTGAATGTCGTAAACCAGGACATCGAGGCCGGCGAGCATTCGCGGAGTCGGCGTTCTGGTATCGCCGTATAGCGAGAGAATTGTAACCCCGGTTTTCTCATCCACGCCCGATGCGATGCGGGCACCGCCCTCAGCCGATCCTCGAATTCCGTGCTCAGGCGCAAACAGCGCGACGAGTTTTACACCTGGAGCATCGTGAAGCAGGTCGATCGTGCTTCGACCATTCGCATCTCGTCCTGTGTGATTTGTTATGAGGCCGACCCGCTTTCCACGAAGGATCGCCAGCGAGTCCGAAAGCAAAACCGTGACTCCCGGAACGACACTCGAAGCATCGGTGCGAGGCGTTAGCGCTGTCTGCGATAGCATCAGCGCGAGGATGACACATCCGGCTACAACAGTCGTCTTCTTCATACCCTATAGGTGGTTCCACGTAAAATGAGCGTAAATGAAAGCTGTTAGTCGATAGCCAGTAGCGATAGCTATTTGCTATAGGCTGTAAGAATGGGGAGAAACCAGCCGGGGAACGCGTTTTTGTCTTCAATTCTTACAGCAAAAAGCATATAGCTATCGCCAATAGCTACGAACTAACAGCTCGCAGTTTAGCTCGCGAATCTCACTCACTCGCAAAAAAAATATGGCATCCTTGGCTGTCACTATCCGCTCGATCACGCCGAAGGACTCGGCGTCATACCACCGCTGCCTCGATTCCGTTGCACGGGAGCGGAAATTCCTCGGTTTTGTCGAGGCACCGCCTCCCGAAGGCGTCAATGAATTCATTTCGTCTGTAATCCTGCGTAACGGCATTCAATTGGTCGCTGTTGACGACGCGCAGGTGGTAGTCGGCTGGTGCACGGTTCTTCAGCATCAGTACGAAGGCTTCCGGCACGCCGGCGAGCTCGGCATGGGTGTTCACGCTGGCTTTCGCGGGAAAGGAATCGGACGCCGGCTCGCGAACGAGGCAATCTGCTGCGGATGGGACGCCGGGCTCGAGCGAATCGAGCTCGATGTCTTTTCCTCGAACTTCCCCGCGATCAGACTCTACGAGACACTGGGCTTCGCGGTCGAAGGAAGAAAGCGACGAGCCCGCAAGCTCGACGGTTCTTACGACGATCTCCTCGCAATGGCGATATTCTCTCCCGAACATATCTGAGACCCGACAACCGGAGGCCAGATGGCGTCAGGCGCGAGCGGGGTTCCACTAGGGGCTCGTAGTACTCAGCCGATAAAGAAACACCGCGGCGCGCTTGGTCAGCGGTCCAAACATTCTCAGATCCGCAGTCTCCTTGTCGGTGTGATCGTCCCAGCCAGAAAGACCCACCGCATCGAAACCAGCGGTGATGTACGGCGCAGCGAAGGAGACATCGGCCGCGCCAGCTCGCATCGGGTCCACAGCAACGACTGGGAAGTAGCCCAGATCTCGGCTGACCTTGTCATAGACCGAGAGAAGCCGGCGGTTGCCGTCGGTCGGAGCCAGCGGTGGGTATCCATCGTCGAAGGTGATCTCCGACTTCGTGCGCGGAAGGGACGCCGCCGCGATCGAGCGCATCGACGCCTTCGCATTCGCAAGCTGTTCGGGGGAGATCGCACGAATGTCGCCCGACACGCGCATCTCTTTTGCGACGACGTTGGTTTTCCCGAACGCGGTCCCGCCGCCTTGAGTTGAATCTGTCCGGACGTCCGTTCCGCCGATCG
This sequence comes from Gemmatimonadales bacterium, assembly GCA_039933985.1. Lineage (GTDB taxonomy): Bacteria > Gemmatimonadota > Gemmatimonadetes > Gemmatimonadales > Gemmatimonadaceae > UBA4720. The sequence continues at coordinate 13,499 of JBDTNA010000007.1, forward strand.
CATATCCGGGATTGAACGTCAGGTACTGCTGCGAGCTGAGCTGGCTTCGGAACTGATCGAGGGCCCGAGCGGACTCAAAGATTGCTCCAGCTCCGATGTCAGCGCGGAATATCTGCGACGAATGTGCGGGAGTGCCCGTCGATACAAGATTCCACGATGTTGCCCCGCGTCTCGAGATGACGGCAGTTCGCGGGTCGCCCGACCCATCTTCGAACCCAATCGCATAGCGGGATTTCTTTGCGGCGGCGATGAGATCGGCACGCGCGACGTCGAGTGGGCGACCGGCCGACTCTTCATCGCCGGAGAAAACCGCAGTGATGCTCATCTTGTCGAGAACGCCAGCTGCTTTCAGTGCCTTGAATGCCTGCAACATGATGACGTCACCGCCCTTCATGTCGATCACGCCGGGTCCTCGCGCGGTACTGTCGGTGATCTTCTCGAATTTCTGGAACGGACTCGTCGGTTCGAAGACCGTGTCGAGATGCCCTATCAACAGAAGCCTCGGTCCTGTTCCCGTTCTCTCGGCCACTAGATGACCGGCGCGATTGAATGCAGCGCCATCCACCCAGCGGGTCTCGAAGCCGAGCGCGTCGAGCTCGTGCCGCAGAATCGCTCCGACCTGGCGAACGCCGGCGAAGTTCATCGTTCCGCTGTTGATGTTGACCAATCTCTCGAGCAGCGCGAGACCCTCGGCATTCCGACCATCGACTGCACCGGCGATCGCGCGCTCGGTTGCGTTGAGCGCGGCTGTTGGCACAGCCGAAACCAGATTGGGTACCGGGCCCGTAGGAGTGACTGTCGCCGCGGGGGAAGGCACTGTTGCTGTTTGCGGTCCGCATCCGATTGCGACTGCGAGGCCCGCGACGCCAATTATGTGAAGGCAATAACGCTTTTGAGTCATCTCATGCACGAGGATCGATGGTGGATATAGGCGATGTGAAATGTGGGCTGTGCAGGACTTTGCCGGAACTATGTCGCCGATGAATTCACTCGCGCCGTCGATTCAAGTCGGGTTTGCGGCACTCCGCAGCAATCCCCTCCGCACGACACTCTCCGCACTTGGCGTGATCATCGGCGTGGGCGCGATGGTTTCCGTTCTTTCGTTGTCGGATGGTGTCGAGCGCAACGTTCGCCAGCAGGTCGAGCGCGACGGACGTCTTCAATCGATCGGCATCATACCCCGAACGGAGGACGTCGTCGATGGCCAGACGATTCCCCGGGCGAACCCGACGGTTTTCACTCTGTCTGACGCACGCAGCCTTGCCAAAGATCTCGGGGCTGTTGGAAACGTGTCCTTCGGAGTTTCAGGTGGCGGTATGGTTACCGAAATTCCTGGTCGCGCTGACTCATCTTCCCGTGGCGTGCTTGTCATGGCGACGCTTCCGAATGGCGGTGATCGTCGTCAGATCGTCGTCGAAGCCGGGCGCTTCTTCAATGATACTGACGTTGAGTCTGCCGGACGAGTCGCCGTGATTTCGCGTCAGCTGGCTGATCTGATCGGAGGAAAGGCTGCACCGTCTTCGTCGCTGGTTGGCAAGACAATGAAGCTTCAAGGCACTGACTTTCAGATTGTTGGCGTTTGGAATGCCGGAATGCAAAAGGACCTCAACCAAAGCCCGCTTGCGGTTTTTGTTCCTGTCAGCACCGCGCCAATCGCGATGCCGCCGAGCGCGAAATCTCTCTCGCCCGCCTTCACGCTGATGGCTTCGACCATCGAGGACGTTCCCGACATGGAACGGCGAACCAGGGCTTGGCTGACGAAGCGCTTCGGCGAATGGCAGACCCGGGCGCGCATTTCGAGCTACGCCGAAGAAAGCGCGAGACTCAACGACAACATGGTGATCTTCAAGCTGCTGATGGGTGCAATTACCGGAATCTCTCTGGTCGTCGGGGGAATCGGGATCATGAACGTGCTTCTCGCGTCTGTCACCGAGCGGACTCGCGAGATCGGTGTGAGAAAGGCGACGGGCGCGCGCAATCGCGATCTTCTCGCGCAGTTTCTCGCCGAGTCGGTCGCGATCTCCAGCGTCGGGAGTTTCCTGGGCACCATTCTCGGCATCTTCGTGGCGTCGATGGTCGCCGCAGTCATGCGCGCGAAGACTCCGGCCGAGGTGCACGCGGGATTTTCGATCAGTACACTTGCGGTGTCGATTGCCGCACCGATCATCGTTGGTGTCGCGTTCGGAATTTATCCGGCGTTGCGCGCGGCCCGGCTCTCACCTATCGAAGCAATTCGTCATGAATAGCGCGGCCCGTCCGCGGCGGCGCGACTGGTGAATGAATCCGTCGATGCAGTTGTTGTAGGCGGCGGACTCGCTGGACTCGTCGCGGCAGCCGAGCTCGCCGAGGCCGGGAGGAGCGTAGCACTTCTCGATCAGGAACCAGAGCAGAGCTTCGGCGGACAAGCGTTCTGGTCGTTCGGTGGACTGTTCTTCGTGAATTCTCCCGAGCAGCGGCGGATGCGGATTCGCGACTCTCACGACCTTGCATGGCAGGATTGGCTGGGGACCGCGGGATTCGATCGTCACGAAGACTACTGGCCTCGCAAATGGGCCGAGGCGTATGTCGAGTTTGCCGCTGGCGAGAAGCGTTCGTGGCTGCATGCGCAGGGGATGCGATTCTTTCCCGTTGTCGGATGGGCCGAGCGTGGTGGTTACGGCGCGACGGGTCCGGGGAATTCGGTTCCGAGATTTCATGTCACGTGGGGAACGGGGCCGGGTGTAATCGCGCCCTTCGTTCGCCGTGTTCGTGCGGGGGAATCGACTGGAGTAGTGAAGCTCCGCTTCAGGCATCGCGTGAGCGAGCTCACGATGACGAATGGCGTCGTTGACGGAGTGCGAGGCGAGGTTCTCGAGCCAAGCGCGGTTGACCGGGGAGTGAAGAGCTCGCGCAATGTGGTCGGCTCGTTCGAGATCAAGGCGCAGGCGGTGATCGTCACGTCCGGCGGCATCGGCGGAAATCACGAGCTTGTGAGAAAGAACTGGCCATCGCGCCTTGGCACTCCGCCCGCGCACATGCTTTCGGGAGTTCCCGATCATGTCGACGGGCGAATGCTCGAAATCGCGGAATCGGCCGGCAGCCGGCTCATCAATCGCGATCGCATGTGGCATTACGTGGAGGGAATCGCGAACTGGAATCCGATCTGGACGAATCATGGTATCAGGATTCTTCCCGGTCCGTCGTCACTTTGGCTGGATGCAGTAGGAAAGCGACTTCCTGTTCCGCTTTATCCGGGATTCGACACGCTCGGCACGCTCGCGCACATCATGACCACGGGTCATGAGCACACGTGGTTCATACTCACTCAGAAGATCATCGAGAAGGAATTCGCTTTGTCGGGGTCGGAGCAGAATCCTGATCTGACTGGCAAGGACATTCGCGGTGTGCTTGGTCGTGCCCGCGGCGGAGCTCCGGCGCCGGTTCGCGCGTTCATGGAAAAGGGCGCGGATTTCGTGGTCGAGCGCGATCTCAAAGATCTTGTTCGTCGAATGAACGAGCTGACTCCGACACCGTTGCTCGATCCTGCTGTCGTTGAGCGCGAAGTTGTTGCGCGTGATCGAGAGATGGACAATCCGTTCACGAAGGATCTTCAGATTGCGGCGCTTCGTGGTGCGCGCAACTATCTGGGGGACAAGCTCATACGAGTGGCCAAGCCGCATAAGCTGTTGGATACCGATGCGGGTCCTCTGATCGCGGTGCGGCTCAACATCCTTACGCGAAAAACGCTCGGCGGTCTCGAGACCGATTTGTCGTCACGTGTTCTTCGGGGTGATGGTCAGCCACTGCCGGGGCTGTATGCAGCGGGTGAGGTCGCCGGATTTGGCGGAGGCGGTATGCACGGGTATCGCGCGCTCGAAGGAACGTTTCTCGGCGGATGCATCTTTTCTGGCCGTACTGCCGGGCGCGCCGTTGCTGATCAGGCTGGTTGAACGGCGTTTTGGTTCTCGCGTAGCTTCCGCCGGTCGGCGGGCACCGAGGCGTGGTCTCCAACGCGTTAATGATGCTGCGTTGAGATGGGACTGGGCCGGGAGGAGTTAAGTCGTATTCGCGAGCTTCGCGGAACAGCGGCGCCCATCAATGCGCGAGACTCCTGAGTCTCGATTGCGCCGGTGTGAGCATGCGAGCGAATACGACTTAACTCTTCCCGGCCCAAGCTTGGCAACGACCACCACGAATTTCAGAGCGACATCTCCCAAGTCTGCGACGTCAAAGGCTTGCCCCAGCTGTCGTGGCGCTCTTCGTCGATCAGTCGAAATCCCGCGGCTTGATAAATCTTCCTCGCCGAAATGAGAACGTCGTTGGTCCAGAGTCGCATGCGCCTGTACCCGGCTGCGCGCGCGAATGCGATACACTCGGCCACCAATCTCTGGCCAAGTCCGAGACCCCGCGCACTCGGCTCGACGAGTAGCAGTCGGAGCTGCGCGATCGATTTTGACTTCTCAACGAGAAACACGCAGCCGACCTTTATCCCATCGCGCTCGGCGATCCAGCACCGCTCGCGCGCGGGGTCGTGGCCCCGCAGGAACTTCGATGCGATTTCGCCCACCAACGCTTCGAATTGGGTGTTCCATCCGTATTCGTCTGCGTAAATCTCACCGTGGCGCTGGATCACCCAGCCGATATCTCCCGCGCGGTGCTCGCGCAGGATGAGAGACCTGCCGCCATTGCCGGTGCCGCCGAGCGCGCGCTGAATGAATTGCATCGAGCTGACGAGCTGTTCCTGCGCAGGGCCGCGAAGTGTGGAGATCAGTGTCTCGACCTGCTCGTCGGACGCCCGATTAATTCCCGCGAAGAGCGTGCGTCCTTTTCGGGTGAGCGAGAGTGGGGCCTGGCGTCCGTCGGCTCTCGACCTGGTTCTGGTGACGAGGCCTTGTTTGACGAACTCGGAGAGAATTCGGCTCAGGTAGCCGGTGTCGAGACCGAGTGAAGACGCGATGTCGCTCGCAACGGGTGATTCATTGTTGGCGAGCTCGTAGAGAACTCGCGCTTCGCCGAGTGAAAGGGGGCTGTGAAGCAGGTGTTCATCGAGCGCTCCGATCTGCCTCGTGTAGAAGCGATTGAATGAGCGAACTGCCTTGACTCGTTTCGCGACGTGACCGTCGGACATTCGGCTCTCTCCAGTTCTTACCTCGCGTTAAGAATCGGGCCGATAGTTGCTTTTGTCAACTAATGTTCTTTTTCCTGAAGGCGGACCGCAATCAGCGGCTACCGAGTCTATTCCGATCCGCAAACTCGCTCACAACATTCCGAGCACGGCACCCTGAATGAAGCCGATAATGAAATACGCAATAATCGGCGTGAGGTCGATGGGACCCATTGCCGGAATGACCTGACGCAATGGCTTCAGTATCGGCTCACTGACGGCATACGACCAGCGGATCCACGGCGAGTACGGAGAAACCGGAAGCCACGAGCTCACGACCCTCACAAGAATCGCAATTCGGAGAAAATCAAACGTCCATGCGACGAGCAGCTTGAACAGGCCGCCTGGTCCGTTCTGAGCCGCGAACGCGAGACCGATCAACTCGGCGCGCAGAAAATCGAGAACACTGATGAGAAGTATCCCACCCACGACGACCGCGGCGAGTGCCCATAGCGGCGCACTCACAGGATTGCCTCCCGCTCCCACGACCTTCCGCTCGATCGGCTCGAGTATGGGATCTATCCTCGACCGCGCAAATCGCGCGATCGATCCAAACAGGTTCACTCGCCGTGTTCGTACCATCCAGTCGATGATGCAGAACACAGCAAACACCGCCGCCGCGGCAAGAACGATGAAGCGGACTGCGCTGAGTATCTGATCGAATAGAGCGACGCCCGACGCCATCTACTGAAGCCGAACCTGCATGTTCAGATTCCTTACGAGGAAGCCGAGTCTGTCAGTCGCTTCCTCGATCTGCTTCGCTGTCGGCTTGCCAGCGCCGTGCCCTGCCTTGGTATCGATACGGATAAGTACCGGCGCCGTTCCGCCCTGAGCGGCCTGAAGAGCCGCCGTAAACTTGAACGAGTGACCAGGAACGACACGATCATCGTGATCCGCCGTCGTCACCATTGTCGCCGGATACTTCGTTCCCTGCTTCAGATTGTGAAGCGGTGAATACGCCCGCAGGAACTGGAACTGCTTTGGATCATCCGACGATCCGTAGTCGGAGGTCCACGCCCAGCCAATCGTGAACTTCTGAAAGCGCAGCATATCCATCACACCAACAGCCGGGAGCGCTGCGCCGAACAGGTCGGGCTTCTGCTCCATCACCGCTCCGACGAGCAGACCTCCATTCGATGCCCCGGAAATCGCAAGCTTGGGCGACGACGTGTACTTCTCCTTGATCAGGTACTGCGCCGCGGCGATGAAGTCGTCGAAGACATTCTGCTTCTTGTCGAGCATCCCCGCCTCATGCCACGCTTTTCCGTATTCCGCTCCTCCCCGAATGTTCGCGACGGCGTAAATGCCGCCCATCTCCATCCAGACGACGTTCGTGGCCGAGAACGACGGCGTCTCGGAGATGTTGAATCCGCCGTATCCATAGAGAATCGTCGGATTATTGCCGTTGAGCACGGTCCCTTTCTTCATCGTCACGAACATCGGGACCTGCGTGCCATCTTTGCTATTGAAGAACACCTGCTTCGTCTCGAACTGATTGAAGTCGATCGCAAGGTTCGGCGTCTTGAAGACCTGATTGCTGCGGTGCTTCAGATCGTACTTGAATACGGATCGCGGATAGAGATAGGACACGAACGAATAGTAGAGATCGTTGTCTTTCGGATTAGCGCTGATCTTGTCCACCGTTCCGATACCGGGCAGCGGAATTTCACCAAGGTACGGGTAGCCTGGCGCGGAGAGCGTCCTCGGATCAGAGCCGATCGGTCGCGCGCGTTCCTGAGCGCTTGGGCCCCCCAGCCGGCCGCCAGGACCCGACTGTCCGCGGTTGCGACGCGGATCTGCGAGGTCGGGCATGCCATAGACGCGAAGATTCGAATGCGCATCCTCGAGATAGCCCGCGACGAGGTGTCCGCCGGCCGCGTCAACCGACTCCAGTGCATCCTTGTTCTCGGGAAGAACCGTCACCCAGCGAGTCGTCTGGCTGTTGTTGATGTCGATCTGGACAAGCCGTCCCTTCGGTGCACCGAGGTCCGTCCGAACAAGGAAGTAGTCGCCCATGTTGTGAACGAAATGGTATTCGGCGTCGAATTTGTCGATCAGTCGAACGATTGGTGCATTGATGACCGGCTTCTTGGGGTTGTCGAGGAAGATGTAGTACAGTCGTGTGCGAACGTCGGTGCCTTCGAACACAGTGATGATCGCGAAAGTGCCATCTTCAGTGACTTTAATGTCAAACAGCCAATCAGGCTTGTCGCTGCGGTCGAAGACGATCGGATCGGCTGACTGCGGAGTTCCAACCCGATGGTAATAGACGCGCTGGTTCCGGTTGACCGCGGTCATGGCATTTCCCGTCGCCGCCGACCCGTATCCGGAATAGAAAAATCCCTTGTTGTCCCTGGTCCACGAAAGATCCGAGAACTTCACCCACTTGAGTGTATCGCGCATATCCCGGCCGGTCTCGATGTCGCGAACGCGGAATTCCTGCCAGTCGGATCCACTCACTGAAACGCCGTAGCCGAGCAGTTTCCCATTCGGTGATTCGGCGGCGGCGGATAGCGCTATGGTACCGTCGGCCGAGAGTGTGTTCGGGTCGAGAAGTACGCGTGCAGGACGATCACCGTCCTTCATGTAGAGAATGTTCTGATTGAGCAGGCCGGAATTCTCGTAATAGAAAAGCCGATCGCCAATTTTGGTGGGCGCGTAGTATCGCGGGTAATTCCAGACCTGCGTCAGGCGATTCCGGATCGCGGTCCGCTCGGGAATTGTGGCGAGGTAGCCGAACGTGACGCGGTTTTGCGCCTCAACCCACGCCTTCGTCTCGGGGGAATCGGTGTCCTCGAGCCAGCGATAGGGATCGGCGATACGCGTGCCGTGATAGTCATCAACCTGAGTGCCGCGCTGAGTTGCGGGATACGTAACGCCGTTCGATTGTGCGTTGACGGTAGCTGCAAGAGTTGCCGGCAGCACCGCGAGGGAAAGGAGCGCGCGCTTCAGAAGCATAGTTTTCATAGGTGTTTGTGACTCGTGAATCTACGGGATTTGAACACATTGGTTCCACCTGACCCTAGGGATCGCCGCGATTGCAGGGCATGGCGCCACGCCCGCCATCGCTTAGAATCACGACATCCTCAAATAACGACCAATGCCGCCGACAAAACGCGAACGCTGCCACTGGCTCCTAAAAACCGAGCCAACCACTTTTTCGATGGACGATCTCTTGAAAGCCCCGAAGCGGACGACTTCGTGGGACGGGGTCCGGAACTATCAGGCGCGCAACATATTGCGCGACGATATGCAGCCCGGAGACCTGATTTTCATCTACCACTCGAGCACGGATCCGACGGGAATCGCAGGTATTGCCGAGGTCGCCCGCGGTGGGTACCCGGACGAGACGGCGTTCGACAGGAAGGACTCGCATTACGATCCGAAGTCGAGCCGCGAGTCGCCCCAGTGGTACGTGGTGGATGTTCGAGCAGTGGAGAAGTTCCCTGAGATAATTACCCTCGAAAAGCTCCGGCAGACCCCCGGTTTAGAGGGAATGGTGCTCCTCAAGAAGGGAAGCAGACTGTCGGTTCAGCCTGTCTCGGCCAGGGAATGGGACGTCATCAACAAGCTCCGCTAGGGCCAGATTACCGGACGCTGCTTTGATTAAATTTGGGTATCACCAGGAGAAAGAATGGCGACGAATGCCACTGAAGAAGTCGTGAGAGATACAAAGGCCCCGCCGGGCACCGTGAGCGTCACCGACGGCCGTACCGGAAGGGAGTTTGACCTCCCAATCACCGACGGCGCGATTCGCGCGAACGACCTGAAGCAGATAAAGACCGATGATCCTGACGATCCGGGTCTGCTCAGCTACGATCCTGCCTTTCTCAACACCGCGTCCTGTCGCAGCGCGATCACGTTCATCGACGGTGACAAGGGAATTCTGCGCTACCGCGGATATCCGATCGAGCAGCTGGCCGGGAAGTCCACGTTTCTCGAAGTCGCATGGCTTCTCCGTCACGGCGAGCTTCCGAACCAGAACGAGTACGACAGCTTTGTTCACGACATCACGTATCACACGTACGTGCACGAGAACATGCGGAAGTTTCTCGAGGGCTTCCGTTACGACGCGCATCCGATGGCGATGCTCAACAGCGCTGTCGCCGGGCTTGCGTCCTTCTATCCGTCGGCGCGCAACATCATGGATCCGGTCGAGCGCAACATCTCGATCATTCGCCTCCTCGCGAAAGTCCCGACGATTGCGGCGTACTGTTACCGCCACCTGAAAGGACTTCCCTTCGTCTATCCCGACAACGACCTGTCCTACGTCGACAATTTCCTGTCGATGGTCGCGCGGATGACTGAGCCAAAGTACGAGGCGAACCCGATCTTCTCGAAAGCGCTCGAGGTTCTCTTCATTCTCCACGCCGATCACGAGCAGAATTGCTCGACGAGCGCTGTTCGCGCGGTTGGTTCATCGCACGTCGATCCGTTCTCAGCCATGTCGGCCGGAATCGCAGCGCTGTTCGGCCCGCTTCACGGCGGCGCGAACGAGCAGGTTCTGCGCATGATCGAAGAGATCGGAACAGCGAAGAACATTCCGAAGTTCATCGAGGAAGTGAAAGCGGGCAAAGGCAAGCTCATGGGCTTCGGCCACCGCGTGTACAAGAGCTACGACCCGCGCGCGAAGATTGTGAAGGAGCTCGCCGACGAAGTGTTCAAGGTTGTCGGTGTCGACAAGGATCTGGAGATCGCGCTCGAGCTCGAGCGCATCGCGCTGTCGGACGACTACTTCAAGTCACGCAAGCTTTATCCGAACGTGGACTTCTACACGGGGCTGATTTATCGGTCGATGGCGTTCCCGACGGATTTCTTCACGGTGTTGTTCGCGATCGCCCGCACGGCAGGCTGGCTGGCGCAGTGGGAGGAAATGCTGCTCGACAAGGAGCAGAAGATCGCTCGCCCGCGTCAGATCTACATCGGTCCGGCGGAACGACCGTACGAGCCGACGATCGAGCACACGCACAGCGGCGGAAAGAAAAAGGACGCGCTGAGGTCGTAATCTGGGTCGTAGAAACAAGAAGGCCGCGGAGAGATCCGCGGCCTTTGTTTTTTCAGTCAGCTTTCC
>JBDTNA010000008.1:0-22587 GCA_039933985.1 Gemmatimonadales bacterium
ATCCCTGCCAGCGTCAGCTCCAGGCACAGGCATTCTTCATAGGTCGATTCGAGCAGACCTGGGCCGAGCAGACGATGAACTTCAATCGCCGCTCCAATGATGCGATGTGTGAGCGAGTCGTCTTCGTACGTTTTGTTAATTCGGTCACCCGTATGCACTCCAATGACTCTGGCGATGCTGGCGCTTGGGGGAGTCGTCGTTGTGTCTCTGCTATGACCGAAAAACCCGTTCCGGTGATTCCTCACTGGTCTCGCTGGTCTCACCAGCCTTGTCACCTGAGGCGGGAGCGCGGCCGGCCAAAAGCGACTAACGGCTAGATCAATCGACACCGACCCGTTGCGGACGACGTCAACTCCCCGCTTGCGCCACTTTGCCGAGCGCACAGCTTTCCTGCGATGCAATCGCCCCCAACGATCGCCGCCCGCATTTGACATCCAGACACATACTCGGCGTGTCCGCGTTTTACCATGACAGCGCATCGTGCCTGCTTCGTGATGGCGAATTGATCGCCGCTGCACAGGAAGAGCGCTTCACGAGAAAGAAGGGGGACGACGCGTTTCCCTTGAACGCCGTCCGCTATTGCCTCGGCGTTGCCGGAATCGCCGTTGAAGACCTGGAAGCGGTGGTCTTCTATGACAAACCTCTGCTCAAGTTCGAGCGAATACTCGAGACATATCTTGGCGTCGCTCCAAAGGGTTTCGGCTCGTTCCTGAAGGCCGGACCACTCTGGATGAAGGAAAAGCTCTATACCGATCGCTCGATTCGTGACGGACTCGGTGGCTTCGACGGTAGAGTTCTTTACGCTGAACATCACGAATCACACGCTGCGAGTGCGTTCTTCCCATCGCCGTTCGACGAAGCGGCGATTCTTACCATCGACGGTGTCGGTGAGTGGGCTACGGCGTCGATCGGAGTCGGAAAACAAAATGAGATCGAGCTGATCCGAGAACTTCAGTGGCCCGACTCGCTGGGTCTACTTTACTCCGCGTTCACGTACCACACCGGATTCAAAGTGAATTCGGGTGAGTACAAAGTGATGGGCCTTGCTCCATATGGTGAGCCGAAGTACGTGAAGGCGATCTACGAGCATCTTCTCGACCTGCGTGACGACGGCTCGTTTCGCTTGAATCAACGATACTTCAACTATCTGTCAGGGCTCACAATGACGAGCCCCAAATTCGGCGAGCTGTTCGGCGGTCCTCCACGCGAGCCTGAATCGCCACTTACGCAACGCGAGATGGATCTCGCTCGAAGTGTTCAGGACGTTTGCGAGGAGATCGTTCTTCGAATGACGCGCACGGCCCACCTCGAAACGAAAGCGACCTCGCTCTGCCTCGCGGGTGGTGTTGCGCTCAATGCGGTTGCGAATGGACGCGTGCTTCGCGAAAGTCCCTTCGCCAGGGTCTGGATCCAGCCGGCCGCTGGCGACGCGGGCGGATCTTTGGGCGCGGCGATGCTTGCGTGGCATCGCTACTTCTCGCAGCCGCGCGGCGTGCGAGCCAATGATTCGATGAACGGCGCGCTACTCGGACCGGAATTCTCCGATGATGAAATTGACGATGAGCTCCGGACGGCCGGAGCCGTCTCGACGAAGCTCGAGACAAACGCGCTCGTATCGAAGGTCGCTGACCTTCTCGCGTCCGGGAATGTGGTCGGATGGTTCCAGGGCCGAATGGAGTTCGGACCCCGCGCTCTCGGCGCACGGAGTATTCTTGCCGACCCGCGCGACCCGCGCATGCAGGCACAGATCAACATCAAGATCAAATTCCGCGAAGGATTCAGGCCATTCGCGCCAAGCGTGCTTGGGGAAAAAGCAGGGGAGTATTTCTCGATCGACGATGAGTCGCCATATATGCTTGTTGTTGCGCCGGTCAAAGAGGAGCGACGACTTCCAGTGCCCGATGCCGGCGAGAAGTGGGGACTCGATCTGTTGAATGTGCCGCGCTCTGACATTCCAGCCGTGACGCATCTGGACTATTCGGCGAGGATTCAGACTGTTACACGGGAGCGATCACCGTTGTATCACTCGCTCATAACGGAATTCGATCGAATCACCGGGTGCCCGCTGCTCGTGAATACGTCATTCAACGTTCGCGGAGAACCAATCGTCTGCACGCCAGCAGATGCCTATCGATGCTTTATGCGGACCGATCTCGACTATCTCGCGATCGGATCGTATCTCCTCGCCAAGACCGACCAGCCGACGCGCGGTGATGCGAAGTGGCGCGAAGCCGTGAGCCTCGATTGACGATGCTCGACCATTCGGACTTGTACACAGCAGCACGAGGCCGCCGGTTTGCACTGACGCTCTTCATTGCGTTTGCTGTGCTCGCAGTGATCGCCGAGTGGCGCGGGCGCGAGACCGTGATGCTGATCTTCGGTGGTCTTGCAGCCGTCCTGGCGATTTCTGGAATTGCCGTACCGGCGTCGCTACAGCCCGTGGAGCGTGCATGGATGGCGCTGGCGCATGCGCTATCTCGCATCACAACACCGATTTTCATGAGCATCGTGTATTTTCTTGTGCTCGCCCCCGTCGGCTTGATCCGCAGGGCGGCCGGGCGAAATGCCCTTGTGAGGCAGGCGAATAACGACAGCTACTGGATTGCGCGGCCGCAATCCGAGACCGAGAAGCTGCGTCGCCGAATGGAACGGCAATTCTAGGAGACTGATCATGGGATTCACAGGCCTGCTTGGGGAGCTCTGGGCATTCATGAAGGAGAGGAAGAAGCTGTGGCTGCTTCCAATTCTCGTCGTGATGCTTCTCGTGGGCGGTCTTCTCGTCTTCGCTCAGGGATCGGCGCTGGCGCCTTTCATATACACGATTTTCTAGGATGGTCCGAAAGGCTGGCAAGAAAAAGGCGCCGGGTAAAAAGGCGCCGATGCAAAAGCCGCCTAGCCAGAAGTCGCCTATCCAGCTGTCAGATACGAAGAAGCGAATTTTTCTTGGTGCGACGCTCGCATTTCCATTCGTGCTTCTCGCGGGGCTCGAGCTCTCATTGCGCGCGGCGAAGTATGGCGGCGACATGTCTGCCTTCGAGACTCCTCCGATTCTCAACGGACTCTACAGCATCCCGGGCAGGAATGTCGGCAAGCGGTATTTCCCTCAGGAGAAATTTCCGCCGAGTCCCCCTGGCGATCCGTTTCTCATAAACAAGCCGGCGCATTCGATGCGCATCTTCGTCCTTGGAGAATCGTCAGCAGCAGGATTTCCGTACCCATCGAACGGCACTTTCGCGCGAGTTCTTCGCGATGCACTGAGCGACATACTCACTGGCGATACGGTCGAAGTCGTGAACATGGGAATGGCTGCGACGAACAGCTTTACGATCGCTGATCTCGCCGGCGATGTCATCGACCAGAAACCCGACGCCGTGATCATCTACGGCGGCCATAACGAGTACTACGGCGCCCTCGGAGCCGGGTCGACGGAAAGTCTCGGATCATATCCGTCTTTTGTTCGACTCTACCTGAAGCTGCAGCGATTCAAGACGTTCCTCCTGCTGCGCAACGGCACCAACAGTGTGATTGCACTGTTTCGCGGGGGACGATCGACACGCGAGATCGAGGCTGACGCTACACGCATGGAAAGCGTCGTCGCGGATCAGCGTATCGTGTTGGGCGACAAAACCTATGAGCGAGGCGTTGATCAGTACGAGAGCAATCTGCGCTCCGCGATAGGTCGATTCCGCAGTGCAAAAATTCCGGTCTTCATCGGAAGCACACCCAGCAACATCCGCGATCTAAGGCCGTTTGGAATGTCGATTGTTCCGCCGGACAGCGGCGCTACAATCGTCTTCGATTCGGCGACCGCTGTACTGGCTGCGGGTGACAGCGTTCACGCAGGCGGAATGTTCGCCCATGCACGCGATCTCGACGTCGTGAGGTTCCGTGCGCCGGGAGAGTTCCAAAATGTGGTGGAGAAAGTCGCGAAGGAGACTGGCGCCATTTACGTGCCTGTCGCAGAAGGCATAGCGGCCGCATCGCGGTATCGAATCCCCGGTAGTGATTTGTTGCTCGAGCACGTGCATCCGAATCGGAGGGGCTACGTGATCATCGCCCGCATGTACTTCGATGCGATGCAGCGCCAGAACTTTCTTGGACGTCGCGCGGACATGAGCAGATTCGCCGGCTGGGACGGATACACGGCGCGGATGAAAATGACGGACCTCGATTCACTGGTCGCGTCTCACACGATCAAGACTGTCACGACTCGCTGGCCGTTCGTTCCCGTCGCAGGACAGCTCGACTATCGCGGTACGTATCATCCTGTCAATCTGGTTGACAGTCTGGCGTTCACCGTGTCGCGCGGTGGCATGCCATGGGCTCAGGCGAAGGTCATACTCGGCGAGCGTTACGAAACCCAGCGCGAGCCGGAGAAAGCGCTCGCCGAGTACGAAGGTCTGATTCGTGACGAGCCCCTGATCGAGGTGGGATGGCGTCTCGCGGGAAAGGCATTGTTCACCGCCAATCAGACGGCGCGCGCACGCCCGTATCTTCAGCGCGCCTACGACTTGAAGCCGACGGGCTTCAGCGCATTTGCGCTTGGTGTGTTGTCGATGCAGGAGAAAAACGTCCCGCGTGCAGTTGCGCTGCTCGAGAATGCGCTGCAGCTGACGCCGGACATGCCGCCCGCGCTGTATCAGCTTTCGCTCGCATACGCCGTGCAAAGAGACGTGGGACGGGCGCGGGCCTACGCCGCGAGGCTGGCTCAGGTCGCTCCAACTTATCCGGGGCTTGGCGAGTGGATGAGCACGCTGGGTATGCGGCAGTGAGCGTCGCACGCTCCTTGCCCGACTCTGCATTGCAGGTAGCTTCCCGCGCAGTTCAGCAACTCACCACCCGAGGCAACAATGCAGCGAAAAGAGATCAGATTTCTATTGCCGGCAGTCGCTGGCGTTGTGCTCGCGGCGTGTGCCTCCGCCCCGTCTCCTCTCAATCGCGTTGCTGTCGCATACGCAACCATATCGAACGCCGCGGGAGAGAAGCGCGGAACCGTCGAGCTGTGGCAGGATCTCGACAAGGTCGTTCATGTGGACGCTCAGCTGACAGGACTTCCGCCCGGCCCGCATGGAATTCATTTCCATGAGAAGGGATTGTGTGAGCCCGCTGGAACGACCGCGTTCGCATCGGCTGGAGCTCACTTCAATCCGCTTGGACGGCAGCATGGCCTCGACAATCCCGCCGGGCCGCATGGCGGTGATGCTCCGAACTTCACGGTCAACGCCGATGGGAATGGGCGTGCTTCGTTCACGACCGATCGCGTTTCACTCACCGACGGGTCGACATCGTTGCTCGATGCAGACGGAAGTGCGATCGTGATTCACGCTGCTGCGGACGACCAGATTTCTCAGCCCTCGGGCAACAGCGGCGCGCGCATCGCGTGCGGAGTGGTGAAGCGGGCTCCGTAAAGCCCGCTTCACTCAGCGTTGCAGCGTTACCTGGACGCGCTTCTTCTAACCGCGGACAGGACTGAGCCGCGATAGTAGTCCGAGTCGATCGCGTCCACCGCCTTGTCGAATGCGGGGCGTAGCGCATCGTCGATCCGATAAGTCCTCACAATCAGCGTCAGCACTTCGCTGAGGTCGCTATCGGATCTCATCCTTGCGGCGACTCCGAGAACGCCGCCGACGATGTCGCGAGTCAGCGGCTGCTGCTTCAGCGCCGACATCAGCGTCTCGCGCTTGTAATAGTCTGAGGTGATTCCGCCGGTTGCGGCGAAGAACGCCGGCCAGTTGTCAACGTGCCTGTCCTTCACGAGCCGCTGAAGGGCCTCGGCTCTGTAATAGTCCGACTGGATGTCCGAGACCGACGCCAGGATGAACGAGCTGGTCTTCGAATCCCAGTCGCCATCGTTCGCCATCGCTTTCAGCAACTCGGCGCGATAGTAGTCCGACTCAATCTTGCTCAGCGCCTCGGCGTAGTACGACCGGGTCTGTGCATTGAGCGCATACTTGCCGGCGACACTCTTCAGAAGCTCGGACAGGTAGTAGTCGGATTTCATTCCCGATGCGGACTTGAGCAGAATCCCAACCGTCTCGCTGGTCAGCTGGCCGCTGTTCAAGACTTTCTTGAGTGTCTGTGACTTGTAGTAGTCGGACTTCATGCGTCCGGCCGCTTCGGCAAACACGCGCCACGTTCCTTCGTTAGCCGAAGGCTGCTTCGCGAACTTGCTGAGGACTTCCGACATGTAGTAGTCGCTCGAAGCAAGATCGGTCGAGACCTGCCTTACGACACCGTTGAGTGTGTTCGCGTCGAGCCTGATGTCCATGTCGAGCAGAGAGCCGTAGTACTTGCTCTTTGCGTAGTCCGACGGCATGAGCGCGATCTCCGACAGCACAGCGCGCAGTCCGCCGGTGCGGTAGAGCTGAGGAACGCGAGTCGATGACGCGAATGCGGTCCTGCGCTCGACGCCGAGCAGCGTCCGAGCGAGCCAGACACGCGCGTCGCTATCGTATGTGGCGCGATCGCCGTTGACCCAGTAGATGTGATCGAGAGTTCCGTTGTCAGCGCGGCGAATCTCGATGCGACGTGTGCTGCGGCCAATGCGCTCCTCTACTCTGAACCATCCATCGCTGTCGAGCGACTCGAGGTCGGAGAGATCGGGGCGAAGCGTGAACTTCCCGTCGGCGCGAATCTCCATCGAGCAGTTGTCGCGGGAGTACCGCACGGTCCATGACGGCCGGCGTCCTTTGGTATCGTCGTCGTTGATCGAGATATTGGTATTGCCGTCGCCTTCGGCCCAGCAGACTGGATCCTGATTGACGAACGCGGGCAGAGCGGGAATCGTCGACGGCCCGGCCAGCTCTGCAGTGCGAACGGCGGGCACGAGAAGTCCGACGATCGGAAGCTGGGTGGCGCGGACGATCGCTGTGGGCATCGACGTGAAGCCTATGACAGTCGATTTCTGAGTCGGCACTTCAGGCGCCGCAGTCATCTCTGGTGCGGGCTGCTCTGACGGGGATTCGGTAACTGTCGCGGCATCCGCGCGAGGCGTAATCGAGGCGATCGGAAGTGCGACAGCGAGTGCGCTCAGCGAAACCAGGGCACCGACACGGCGAGTTACGCTGCGACGGTTTCTTTTCGTGTCCAGAACGGCAAGCAGCCGGCCGGAGAGTTGTGATGGGCGAGCCATGGCAATTGCGGATTGAGAGGTATATGAAGGAGCGCGCAGCGATCGCGCGACGTCGAGAAGATTTGCGGCATAGTCCGATGCTCTCGAGCCGGCGCTGATCACTCGGTCATCGCATGCAAGCTCGCGCTCGACGCGCATGCGGTGGGCGGCGACCCACACGAGAGGATTGAACCAGTAAACGGCACAGGCGACTTGCGCGACGAGCTGCGTGAGACAATCGCGGCGCTCAACGTGTGCGAGCTCGTGCAGCAGAATGTTCCGGCACTGCCACTCCGGCCACCGTTCGCTCGACGATGGAACGAGCAACGTCGGCGAAAGAATTCCCCACGTCATCGGCATCGTAGTGCTCTCGCTTTCCATCACGCGAACTCGTCCTGCGAGATGAGCGATCGCGGGAGTGCTCGTGATGAGCGCGGTCCAGCGGCTGTGCGGGAGGAGTTGCGCGCGGCGCTCGAGCATGCGGACGCGAGCCATCGCGGTTGCCAGCGGCAACAGACAAAGGACTGCACCGGCGATCCAGAGGTAGAAAAGATCCTGCTTCCCGGATGTCGGGACCGCAGCCAGGAGAGAATCAAATCGTTGCCGCAACGTTGGACCGGAAATCGGCGCTGATGGCGCCGTGTACGGTGCACTGCGCGGCTGTGATGGCTTGCTGTCGATCGCCGAAGGTGAGACTGATGCATCGACGTCGGCCGCAGGCTGCGATTCTTCGAAGGTATTCTGACCGACAGTCAACGAAAAAGACGGCGTCTGGTGGGAGATCGGCTCCGCCAGCGTTTGCGCAACGGGCGCCGTGACGGGCGTGACAGGTTTTTCGATTTGCGGATTCCATGCTGCGATCTCGATGCGCGGTGCACCCATTCGCTGAAATGCGGCACTCAATAGAGGTAGCGTCAGCGCAGATGCGACACCGATCGTCCACACGAGGTGTCGCGTTGACGCCGATGCAGACCGCCACGAGGCGTTCACCAGCCCTGCAATTGCGAGGATGATCGCGCCTTTCAACGCTGCGGTGCCGAGGAACGTCACAAGCTGCGTTTCCGTCATCTTACTTTCCCTCGCGTCTGGCCTGTTCGACGATCTTCGCCAGTCGGTTTAGCTCGCTTTCCGACAGGTCGCTTCCGGACATGTCCAGCAGTGCTGCCACAGCGTTTGACGTAGAACCGTCGAAGAACGTTTTCACTATTTGCTTGAGCGCCGACTTCTGGGCCACGGGCCGGGACACAACGGGTGCATAGACGTAACGCGGCCCGTCATAGGCGTGTTTCAGGTGTCCCTTTTCTTCGAGGATCCGAAGAAGCGCTCGCACCGCCGAATAACTCGGCGCTTCAGCGAGGTTTTGCTGCACCTCAGCGGCTGTAGCAGATCCAAGCCGGTAGAGGATGTCCATGATCTGCCTTTCGCGGCGGGATAGTGTGACGTTGTCGGGCATCGAAGTCCTCAGGTATTTACGCCGGTGCTAAAATCCTAGCACACTGCAGGGAAATTAGCACTAGTGGTCGAGCCGTCAATAGTCCGACTTGTCAGGTTTTTGTCGGGAGTTCGAAACTGGAGGGGCGAAAATTCATCTGAAGTCACAAATATTGGCGTCGTGTAGGCGCGGTTCCTGCCATAAGAAAATAGCGAAATGAATGACTCGGCCGATCCTTCGAAACGTGGGTCGGGCCGGCCGGAAAATGGGTCGGGCCGCACGCTCGGTTATGGCTCCGGAAGAGGCCGGTTCGTAGAGAGACGAAAACCGGAGCGCCGAGCGCTGTTTCTTGCGGACTTGAGCCGGATTTTGTTCGAGTCGTTCGATGGGGACGAGATATTGCTGACGGCTGTCCGGCTCGCGATGCCGGAGCTCGCTGCGTGGGCGATCGTCGATTTGACTTCCGAAGAAGGCGAGATGCAGAGGCTCGCTGTGCTTCATCCGGATCCGACGCTCGCACCGATCGCGCACGAGCTCGAAACCAGATATCCGCCGGCGAAGGATGACATTGTCGGGGCGCCTGTGATCATTCGGACACAACAGCCCGAGCTGCTGCCCGAGCTGACGAACGACATCATCGACCAGGCCACGCTCGACAAGCGCTACCTCGCCCTGCTGAACACACTCGGATTTTGTTCGTTGATGGTGCTCCCATTGAAAGCGCGCGGACGCCTGCTCGGTGCCGTCTCGTTCATCGGTGTTCATCCTGAGCAGCGCTACACACCCAAGGATCTGCTGTTCGGTGAGGATCTGGTTGGGCGCACTGCGATGGCGATGGACAATGCGCGACTGTATCAGGAAGCACACTTGGCGAAGGAGGAAGCGATTGCCGCGGTTGCCCGCGCAGTGATCGCCGATCGCGCAAAGAACGATTTTCTCGCGACGATGAGTCACGAGCTGCGCACACCCCTCAATGCGATCGCCGGATACGCTGAGCTTCTCGAGCTTGGAATGCGCGGTCCGATCAACGAGCAGCAGCGTGAGGCAATCCTTCGCATAAGACGGAGTCAACACCATCTGCTCGGAATCGTGAACGACATTCTCACGTTCGCAAAAACGGATTCCGGAAGAATCCCGATCGACCTTCAGCCAACGCCTGTCATCCCCGCGCTCGAGAGTGTGCAGTTCCTCGTCGAGCCGATGTTCACATCGAACGAGATAGAGTTTTCCATGGCGAGCTGCGACTCGGGTCTGTCGGTGGTCGCCGATCGAGACCGGCTTCAGCAGATCCTCGTGAATCTTCTTTCGAACGCCGCGAAATTCAGCGCGCCGGGGGGCCCGGTTGTCGTCAGTTGCGATGTGCGCGATCACCTCGTTGCCATCAAGGTCGAAGACAAAGGCCGCGGTATCAAAGACGACAAGCTCGAGGCGATCTTCGAGCCGTTCGTGCAATTGTCCACCGGTCTTACGAGAACCGCCGACGGCAGCGGTCTCGGTCTCTCGATTAGTCGAGAGCTGGCGCGGATGATGGGGGGCGACGTAACGGTCGAGAGCACGGAAGGAGAAGGCTCAACGTTCACGCTCACTTTGCCCCTGAGTCCGCCGGCGGTTCAGGTTCTATAAGCACTGCGGCCCCGATAGATTTGCGCCATGAATGCGCATGTTCTCCTCGAAGGATTGATCGACTATGCCGGACTGTTTCCTCCGGCATCGCTCGACATGGCGCCGGCGGTGAAGGCATACGCCGAATACCGCGCCGGTGGCGACAGCGGAATGCTTGGCCGTTTCATCCTTCCCGCATCGCGACTCGACGAATTCGCGGCGGCTGCGACGCCGTTCCTCGAAGCGAGCTCGAGTCGATGGCGGCTGAGCGCCATCGTTGCAGACAATCCTGCAAAAGCTCGCGAGGCCATACAGGCATTCAATAGCCAGCGCACATTCGCCGACGGTACTTCGCTGGTTGTTTGCGATTCGGTCGAACTGCCGGTGAAGTCGCCTGATGAAATCTCGGCCGCGCTGGATGCGTTTCCTCTTCCTCTCGAGGTCTATCTCGAGATTCCGCTTCAGCCCGATCCGACGGTGCTCATCGCAAAGATTTCGAACACTCGAGCTCGCGCGAAGATTCGGACCGGAGGCGTTGTTGCATCCGCGATTCCGGGAGCGGAGGACATCGTTCGCTTCATCCGTGTTTGCAGCGAGCACCGCGTTCCGTTCAAGGCCACCGCCGGTCTGCATCACGCGATGCGTGGCAGCTATCCCCTGACATACGACGCGAACTCGCCCCGGGGAACGATGTACGGATACCTCAACATCTTTCTCGCTGCCGCATTTCTCGAAGCAGGGATGGATGACGTGGATCTCGTTCAGTTTCTCGAGGAAACGGATCCGGCCGCTCTCACGGTGGATGATGCGGGCGTGCGCTGGCGCTCATTCTCGATCACAACCGACGAGCTTGGAGACACACGGCAGCTCTTCGCGCTTTCCTTCGGATCGTGCTCGTTCGTCGAGCCAGTGTCGGAAGCGAAAGAACTCAACCTTCTTTGATGACTTCATGAACGACACTCACGATTCATCGCTCGGAAGTTGGGTTGAATCTGCCAATGATGGCGCGACTGAATTCCCGATCCAGAATCTTCCGTTCGGCGTCTTCAGTAGAGGAAGCGGCACCAAATCTGTCGGCGTCGCGATCGGCGACATGATACTCGACATCGCTGCGTGCAGAGAGAGCGGTCTTTTGAGTGAGTCACGCGCGCTGACGGCATGCGCGGAGTCAACACTCAATTCGCTGATGGAGCTGGAGCCGGGTGATCTCTCTCGCTTTCGTTCGGAGCTGAGCGAGTTGCTCGGCGACAAGTCCGCGCCGGGACAACGGGCACGACAAAATGCCGGCAAGATTCTTGTCGCGGCGAACGAAGCGACGATGCATTTGCCAGCTGAAGTCGGCGACTACACGGATTTCTACGCCTCAGTCCACCACGCAACCAACGTCGGCAGCATGTTCAGGCCGGACAATCCGCTGCTGCCGAATTACAAGTATGTGCCGATCGGGTATCATGGCCGTGCCTCATCAATCGTTGTGAGCGGAGCCGAAGTCACGCGACCACGGGGACAGACAAAGGCAGCCGATGCAACAGACCCATTTTATGGTCCGACCAGAATGCTCGACTATGAATCCGAGCTCGGCTTCTATATTGGTCGCGGGAATGGAATCGGCGAGACCATCCCTATTGGAGATGCACCTGACCACATCTTCGGCTTTACGCTCGTCAATGACTGGTCAGCGCGCGACATCCAGGCCTGGGAGTACCAGCCGCTCGGGCCGTTCCTCGCAAAAAACTTCGCGACGACTGTTTCGCCATGGGTCGTGACAAGAGAAGCAGTCGAGCCGTATCGCGTTCCCGCTTCAGCGCGGCCCGAAGGTGACCCGGCGCCACTGGACTACCTCCGGTCGGATGACGATCAGAAACGCGGAGGACTGTCGGCGACGCTCGAGGTGTATCTGTCGTCGTCGAAAATGCGCAACGACGGGATTGCTCCGCTTCTTTTGAGTCGGGCGCCGTTTGCCGGGATGTACTGGACCGTCGCGCAAATGCTGGCGCACCATGCAAGCAACGGTTGCAACATGAGACCGGGCGACCTGCTCGCGAGCGGCACCGTCTCCGGTGAATCCGAGCAGGAGAGGGGATGCCTTCTCGAGCTTACACAGAGGGGCGCAAAACCGATCACATTGCCGACGGGCGAGGAGCGAAGGTTCCTGATGGACGGCGACGAAGTGATAATGAAGGGTTATCTGGAAGCGCCGGGCAGGCCTCGCATCGGTTTTGGCGACTGCCGCGGAACGATTCTTTCGGCTATGGGTTCATAGCCAACTCACCACAACAAAAAGGGAATGAACAAGAACGGCACCAAGAGCCGCACGGTGCGCGGCAGCGATCTTTTTGAGGTTCGCAAATCGAAAATTCAGGGACGAGGAGTCTTTGCAACGAGAAGGATTCGGTCTGGCCAGAAGATAATCGAATACACGGGGCCCCGGATCTCGAACGACGAGGCGGATCGACGGTATGATGAAGAGAAGATGAAACGCCATCACACATTCCTGTTCACGCTCGACAGCAAGACGTGCGTGGACGGAAAGGTTCGGACCAACACGGCGCGCCTCATAAATCACTCGTGCGATCCGAATTGCGAAGCCGTTATCGAGAAAAAGCAGATCTGGATTTACGCCCTGAAGAACATTCAGCCGGGCGTAGAGCTTGCCTACGATTATCAATACGAGCGGACCGGCGGCAGGGAAATGGAAAAGTTCTATGTATGCCGCTGCGGCGCTGAGAAATGCCGCGGAAGCATCATGGCTCCGCCTAAGCGTCGCAAAAAGAAAAAGACGAAGAAGTAGGAGCACTTACCCATTCATTCGGAGTCATAGAGCATGCGACCTAATACGCGCATCCTGACGATCCTCGCGATTGCGACTGCGGCGTCGTCCGCCGACGCGCAGTCGGTCTACAAGCAGACCACGCCGCTCGATCTGGCAAACTTTGACAGGTCGGCCAACGCCTGCGTGGACTTCTACCAGTTCGCCAATGGCGGGTGGGTGAAGGCAAATCCCCTTCCTGCGGCGTATTCGCGGTGGGGAAGCCTCGACGTGCTTGGCGAGACAAACCAGGAAAACCTGACGAAAATCCTGGACGCGAGCACGAAAGCTCCGTCGAGCGCCTCGCGGAATACGAAGCTCCTCGGCACCTACTATTCGAATTGCATGGATTCGGCGGCCGCCGATCGCGCCGGTGTCACGCCCCTTCATGAAGAGCTCGAAGCAATTGATAAAATCGGCGACCGCAAGCACATCGTCGAGCGCGTGGCAGAACTTCAGAACAAGGGTGTTGCGGCTGTGTTCGGGTTCGGTTCGACGCAGGATGCGAAGAACAGCACTTCAGTGATTGGTGGCGCGTTCCAGGGCGGACTCGGTCTTCCCGATCGTGACTACTACTTCAAGACGGATGCTCAGTCGCAGGAAATAAGAAAGAATTACCTCGCGCACATTCAGCGCATGCTCGAGCTCGGCGGAACACCGACGACGCAGTCCGCAGCGGATGCTCAGAAGGTGATGGCTTTCGAGACAGCACTTGCCGGCTCGGCGCGCACTCGCGTCCAGCTACGCGATCCCGAGCTCAACTACAATCTCCGGACCAAAGCACAGCTTGCGTCGATGACGCCGAACTGGGATTGGAGCGAGTACTTCGAGCACCTCGGCAACAAGGACATTCCAGCCGTTAACGTGCAGAACCCGGCCTTCTTCAATACCGTCGACAGCCTCGCTTCAAAAGCCCCGCTCTCCGATTGGAAAGCTTACCTTCGCTGGAAGACCATCAAGGACGCAGCGCCGGTGCTGAGCGCCGCGATCGTCAACGAAGATTTCAATTTCCAGAAGACGCTGACTGGCGCAAAGGAGATGCTGCCGCGCTACAAGCGCTGCACCCGTGCCGCAGACTTCGGACTTCGCGACGCCCTCGGCCAGGCATACGTCGAGCAGAACTTTTCGCCGACGGCAAAAACGCGCGCACTCGAGATGATTCACAACATGGAAAGCGTACTCCGCGAGCGGATCGGCGCGCTGCCGTGGATGAGCGAGGCGACGAAGAAAGCGGCAGTCACCAAGCTTGCGGCGTTCACCGAGAAGATTGGATATCCCGACAAGTGGCGTGACTACTCGTCGCTCGATCTCAAGAAGGGCTCATTCCTTCAGAATGTGTACGCAGTCAACGAGTATGAGAACAAGCGCGATCTCGGCATGATCTCAAAGCCCGTCGACAGGACTCAGTGGGGCCTGACACCGTCAACGGTCAATGCCTACTACAACCCCGCGATGAACGAGATCGTATTTCCGGCCGGTATTCTTCAGCCGCCGCTCTTCTCGGCCACTGCCGACGATGCGGTGAACTACGGCGGAATGGGGAGTGTTATCGGTCACGAGATGAGCCATGGCTTCGACGACCAGGGCGCCCAGTTTGATCCCCAGGGAAACCTGAAGAACTGGTGGAGCGAAGCGGACCTCGCGGCGTTCAAGCAGCGCACCGGTCTCGTATCGTCTCAGTATGACAGCTACGTTGTGCTTGACAGTCTGCATGTGCAGGGTGCGCTCACGCTAGGCGAGAACATCGGAGATCTTGGCGGGCTCAACATCGCGTTTGCCGCGCTCAAAGAGTCGATGGAGGGGAAACCGCGTCCGGCGAACATCGATGGATTCTCGCCCGAGCAGCGTTTCTTCCTTGCATGGGCGCAGGTATGGCGGCAGAACATCACGCCGCAGAATCAGCGTCAGCGAATTCTTACCGATCCGCACTCACCGGGGCGGTGGCGCGTGAACGGACCAATATCGAACATGCCCGAGTTTGCTGCTGCATTTGGTTGCAAGGCTGGGGACCCGATGGTTCGTGGGGATGCAGTCCGGGCATCTATCTGGTAAAAGGCACGCGCGTGCTGTTAGACCCTAGCATCTGGCGTTAGCAATATGCTGTTTGCTTTAAGAATTGGATTTTACTTACAGCGAACAGCCTATAGCTACATCTATCAGCTATCGACCATTGACTCACGACTCCGTCTTTCAATCCGACTTGCCGACATACCCGTTCTACTATAAAGAGACAAACGGCATCAGAATAACGGTGAGGCCGATGTACCTCCGCGATCAGTCAGAACCCGCGGCGGGGCACTATGTGTTCGCCTACTTCGTCCGAATCGAAAACGTCGGGCCGCAGGCCGCACAACTGATGTCCCGCCGCTGGCTGATTCACGATTCCGTCGGTGAGGACACAGAAGTGAAAGGCGAAGGCGTGGTGGGTGAGCAGCCTCTCATCGCGCCGCGCCAGGTGCACGAGTATCAAAGTTTCTGCATTCTCAAGTCGGGCGAAGGTTACATGGAGGGGCACTACAACTTCGTATGTCCCGATACCACGACTTTCCGGGCGGACATTCCGCGATTTCTGCTGAGCGCAAGCGCGTCACCCAGTCTGCCTTCCTGATCGCGAGGTGACCGGGATCTTCGACATATCCGTCCCCGTTCGAACAGGTGGACTCATCTATCCCGGGAATCCCGAGATAGTCATCGAGCCGCAGCAGGCGATCTCACAAGGCGCCGGCGCGAACGTGTCCCGAGTCACGTTCGGATCGCACACCGGTACCCACGTAGACGCCGCGAAACACTTCTTCGACGACGGACAGACCGTCGATCAAATCCCGCTCGACCGTCTTGTCGGGCCGGCAATATTGATCGCGGTTGATGACAACCTGATGTCAGTCGGCCGGGCAGACCTGGAAAAGTTCAATCTCGCAGGACACAAACGGGTGCTCATTCGCACACGCAATTCCGGATTTCTTCTCGAGCCAGACTTCCATCGCGACTACACCTTCCTGGCTCCCGACGGCGCCGAGTATCTCGTGTCGCTCGGTGTTGAGCTGGTTGGCGTGGACTATCTCTCCATAGAGCAGTTTCACTCGGGGCATCACCGAACGCATCGCACGCTGCTCGAGAAGAGTGTCGTCATCGTCGAAGGTCTTCATCTCTGGGGACCGCCGCCAGGTGAATACGATTTCTGCTGTCTTCCGCTCCGCCTCGAAGGGCTCGACGGCGCACCCGCACGCGCGATACTCATCGCGCGATGAGCGAAATCGGTCACATCTTCTTCGACATCGGTGGCGTGCTCGCCACCAACGGATGGGATCGAACACAGCGAACGGCCGCTGTCGAACAGTTCAAGCTCGACCCTGTTGATTTTCAGGTTCGGCACGAAGAAGTAGTGGGTGCGCTCGAGGAAGGACTGATCTCACTGGACGAATATCTCGACGTCGCGGTATTTGCCACGCAACGATCCTTCACCCGGCAGGAATTCAAGGCGTTCATGCTCGCGCTCAGCAAGCCGAACGTCGAGACGATCGACATCGCCCGCCAGATCGCCGAGGGCTGCAAGTACTGGGTAATGACTCTGAACAACGAATCCGACGAGCTCAACCGGCACCGCATCACAACGTTCGGGCTGAACGAGATCTTCGACGCCTTCCTCTCATCGTGCTGGCTCGGTCTTCGCAAGCCAACACGAAAGTTCTACGATCGTGCGCTCAGCGTCGCTCAGGCGATTCCCGGGGAATCGCTGTTCATCGACGATCGCGAGCAGAATATCACGCCCGCACAAGCACTCGGAATGCACACGATCCTGTATCGATCGCCGGAACAGCTTGTCGCTGATCTGACGAGCCTCGGCATCCAACTCAACCCTTCGCAGGAATAACCATGCAACTCGGCATGATCGGACTCGGCAAGATGGGCGGCAATATGACCGAGCGCCTCACGCGAGTCGGACACAAGGTCGTCGTTTTCGATCGCCAGCCCGAAACGGTTGCGCGATACGTTGAGAAGGGAGCCGAGGCGGCGACTGGTCCAGCCGACATGGTTGCGCGCCTCTCATCGCCGCGAGTTGTCTGGATCATGGTGCCGGCGGGAGCGCCGGTCGATGAGACG
Organism: Gemmatimonadales bacterium; assembly: GCA_039933985.1. GTDB lineage: Bacteria > Gemmatimonadota > Gemmatimonadetes > Gemmatimonadales > Gemmatimonadaceae > UBA4720. The sequence continues at coordinate 17,056 of JBDTNA010000008.1, forward strand.
ATTGCGGCGATCGCTCCGGCAATGTCCGATGGCGACGTCATCATCGACGGCGGCAATTCCAATTTTCACGACACGATGCGACGGGCCGCGGCGCTGAAGGAACAGGGAATCGACTTCGTCGATTCGGGAACGAGCGGCGGAATCTGGGGACTCGAGAACGGCTACTGCCTGATGATCGGCGCATCGAAAGAAGCGTTTGCGACTTGCGAGCCGATCTTCAAGTCACTCGCGCCGCCTGACGGCTACGCTCACGTGGGCCCGCCGGGATCAGGTCACTATGTGAAGATGATTCACAACGGGATCGAGTACGGCATGCTCCAGGCTTACGCCGAGGGCTATGAGATCCTTCATGCCTCAAAGGATTTCAAGCTCGATCTTCACCAGATCGCAAGCGTCTGGAACCACGGAAGCGTCGTGCGTTCGTGGATAAACGAGCTCGCCGAGCGCGCGCTGGCGAAGGATGCGGACTTGAGCGCGCTCAAGGGATTCGTGGCCGATTCCGGTGAAGGCAGATGGACAGTGCAGGAAGCGATCGACATCGACGTACCCGCACCAGTCATTACGCTTGCGCTGCTGATGAGACTCCGCTCACGGCAGGAGGACTCTTTTTCTGCCAAAGTGATTGCGGCGTTGCGCAATGAATTCGGCGGACACGCGGTTCAGAAAGCATGAGGCCGCCGCGCGTCGAGCCGTCCCCGGCGCGGATAACGAATACTTTCCGCAAGGGATCGGGCAGGATCGACCGATGCACGGCCGTCATCATGGGCGCGGGCGGAGATCTCATGCGAAGAAAGCTCATGCCCGCGATTTATTTTCTTGCAGAGCAGAAGCTCCTGCCCGGACAGTTCGCTCTCCTTGGCGTAGGCCGCGATGCGATGGACGATGTGGCGTTCGCGAAGACAATGCGTGACGCACTCGATAAGTCGGACGAGATCGAAACGGTCAATGAAGAAACCTGGGACTGGCTCGCTTCCCGTATCAGATACGCATACGGGGACCTGACAAGCCGTGACGCATATGAGTCGATCGGCAGTCGCCTCAATGAGATAGAGCTTTCGCTCCCGGTGGAAGATCGCAACAGGCTTTTCTACCTCGCCATACCGCCCAGTGTATTCGAGACGACGCTGGAGCATCTCTCCGGAAGCGGGCTTGCTCCGAAGATACCGGACGCCGAGCAGCTCCCGTGGGCGCGAATAGTCATCGAGAAACCATTCGGTCGTAGCCTGGCGACAGCTCGTCAGCTGAACGGCATCGTCCTCGAAAAATTTGCCGAGCATCAGGTTTACCGCATCGATCATTATCTCGGGAAGGAGAGTGTCCAGAACATTCTCGTTTTCCGCTTTGCCAATCCGCTCTTCGAGCCTCTGTGGAATCGACAGTACATCCGTCAGGTGCTGATAACCGTGTCAGAGACCGTGGGAGTGGAAACTCGCGGCAAGTACTACGAAGAGGCCGGAGTCATTCGCGACATGTTTCAGAACCATCTGCTGCAGCTGCTGGCGCTTGCCGCGATGGAGCCACCGATTGCCTTTCGCGCGGACGACGTTCGCGACGAGAAAGTGAAAGTTCTCAGGTCGCTTAGACCGCTGGTCGACGGCGGACCGCCCCCGGTGGTGCTCGCACAGTACAGCGGAACGGATGTGGACGGTAAACGCATTGCCGGATATCACGAGGAAAAGGATGTGTCGGTGGACTCGACAACTCCGACGTTCGCCGCGATGCGCTTCGATATCGACAACTGGCGATGGAGGCACGTTCCGTTTTATCTGCGGTCGGGAAAACACCTGCCGAAGAGAACATCCGAGATTGCCATCCAGTTCAGGTCGCCGCCGGTACTCATGTTCGGCCAGCAGGAGCTGGAAGAAAAATGGCCGAGCGTTCTGGTGATGCGGGTCCAGCCGGATGAAGGCATCTCGCTGCGCTTTCACGTCAAGACACCCGGCGCCGAGAACCAGCTCACCCCTGAATTCGAGATATCACCTGTCGAGATGGATTTCTCGTATGCGAAGGCATTCAGCAGGGAAACACCGGACGCGTATCAAACTCTCCTTCTTGACTGCATGATCGGAGATGCAACTCTGTTCACGCGCAGCGATGAAGTCGAGGTCGCGTGGCAGGTGATCGATCCGCTGCTTGAATACCTGGAGAAGAACCCGGTCTCTTCCTTGCCTCAGTATCCGGCGGGGTCGTGGGGACCCGCGGAAGCAGACAAACTTCTCGAGAGGTCCGGAACGACGTGGAAATTGTAGCACGCGCGATTTACCTGTCGGCGATGTTGATGACGACGGCTTGCAGCGACGGAAATAAGGGAACGGCTCAGGACCCAACGGTGTCGGCAGCGCGCGATACTCTGGCCGTGTCATCGTCCGACAGTCCTGAGAAACAGGTCGTGCTCAGGGCTCGCGCATTTGACCGGGCCGACAATCTCGACAGCGCGAGAATTCTCTACGAGGAAGCGGCCCGTCGCGCTCCTCTGGTTAAAGACTGGCTTCTACTTCGCGCTGCCGGAGTTACGAGAGACAAGTCGGACAGGGACCGCCTTCTTTCGCGTGTCGAGGTGCCGGTTGCGCAGGAACGACGAAAGCCGACGGAAGCGATAGCTCTCGAGCGCGCCGGAGATGTTGATGGCGCTATCGCCGCGTACTCGGCTATCGGAGACCGTTTAGCTGCGGTGCGGCTGAGAATGCTCGTGCTGTCGGACACAGCGAAGATGATCTCTGCCCGTCGCGATCTCATTGCTTATCTCGCGACAACACCGGCTGCGCCGATTGCGCGAGAGGGAATCGCGCTGTTTGACAGGGTGTACGACAAGCCCACCTCCGCCGAGAATCTCGTGATTGCGCGAGCGGCTCTCGTGGCAGGGTCAGCGGCGCGCGCCGCGTCATCGTATGCGACGGCATTTGCAGGCGGCTTGGGAACGAGCCGCGACAGGTTCGACAACGGGATGATGCTCGCGCGGTTGAATCGCGACAAGGAAGCGATGTCGGAGTTTGGGCGCGTGACTGCTCCGGCCGGTCTCGCGGCCGCCGCCCGATATCAGGGCGCGCGGGCAATGCTTGCGCTTGGCCAACGCGAGAACGCGCGCACGGTACTTCGACAGATCACTACGGCATTTCCAGAGGACACGAGCGCGGCATCGGCGCTGCTTCTATTGTCCGACCTCGCGACCGACGACAACCGCGATGCAGACGCGCGCTCAACCCTGATCTCGCTTGCGCAGCGTTTTCCTCGTACGCGCCATGCGCCGGTCGCGCTGTTTCGAGCGGGACTCGTCGCGTACATCAACGGCGACTATCGAACTGCCGGGAACGAGCTCGATTCAGTCTTCAACCAGTATCCAAATGCGGATGATGCTCTCGCGGCTGCGTACTGGAGCGGAAGATCGTGGAATGCGCGAAACGATACCGCGGCTGCCAATACACGCTGGCGTCGCCTGCTCGCGCGCGAGGGCGGATCGTACTATTCGGTGCAGAGCGCGAAGCGATTGGGGATTCCAGTGCTCGCCGACAAGGCGCTCGAAGACAAATATCCTGACGTTCCGGACATCGATGCCGCGACGCGTCGCATCGCGATCCTGAAGGATTTCGGAATGGGGACGGAAGCGACCTTCGAGTACGACTATCTGTTTCGGAATGCTGCTCAAAGTCCGCAGCGATTGGTTGCCACAGCACACGCTCTTGCCGGTACCGACCAGTCATCTCGGTCAATCGCGCTTGGCCGGCGCGCGGTGAGCGAAGTCGGTCCGAGCGCGCAGAACTATCGCCTGATGTATCCGGTCCTCGAGCGCGAGACACTGATCAAGAGCTCAAAGGCGAACGGCCTCGATCCGGTTCTCGTTGCGTCGCTCATCAGGCAGGAGTCGAATTTCAATCCGCGCGCTACGTCACCCGTCGGCGCGCGGGGTCTGATGCAGCTGATGCCGCCGGTCGGAAAGACGCTCGCTCGCTCGAATGGTATTCAGGGTTACACCGACGAGTCGCTGTATGACCCGGCGGTGAACATTCGCCTCGGCACCGTGCACCTCGGTGGACTTCTGAAGAAGACATCGAACATCGAAAGAGTGCTGGCCGCGTACAACGCGGGAGAATCGCGTGTCTCTCGATGGATACAGAAGAAGGGTTCTGCTGATCCGGAATTATTTACGGAGCGGATTCCGTTTGTGGAGACACGGGATTACGTGAGGAGTATCATCCGCAATCGGGCGTTTTACTCCTCGCTGTATGAGTGGTAGCGCCGAGGGGATGCCTTGAAGTCGGACCCATCCCGTGGCGGATGTTTTGAAATCGGACCCATCCCGTCGCGTGCGGCGCGTTTCCGGTTTTCCCGGTTAGCGTGACGCGTTAGTTAGGAGATAACGGGCAACACAAAACGCGAAAACGCCGCATGCACTGCGCGCCACGGGATGGGTTTCCCCGCATCGCAAATAGCGACTTCAACTGCCGCCCTTCCGCCCCGCTTTCGCCTCTTTGCGCTCTTTGAGATAGTCCATCAACCACGTCTGTGGGATGAGAAACAGCGGCGTCAGGAAGACACCGAGAAGTGTGTTCAACCAGATCAGCGCCAGGTAGAATCCGATGAGTCCGAGAGAGACCCAAAGCGTGCCCAGCGGTCCGTGCGTTTCCATGCGTTACTCCGGTGCGGCGGTGGTTAGATTTAAGATATCATGAGACCCCGCCGTGATGAAGAAGGCACTGTGCTTCAGGCAGTAGCGTCGGCTTTCAACGGACGGTCGAGAGTCGTGCTTGCCGTTTCGGGGGGACTCGATTCCATGGTCCTCCTCGATGCCGCTGCCGCGACGTATTCCGGGTCACGACATGGAATGGTCGTCGCGACGTTCGATCACCGCACCGGACCCCACGCATCGAGGGCATCGAAGCTAGTCGAGAAACGATCCGCTGCGCTCGGGCTCAGGTGCATCGTCGGGACCGCCACGCGCATCGGAACCCGCGAGCACGAATGGCGCGACGAGCGGTGGCGTTTCCTCAGAGCGACAGCATCCAACTTCGACGGAGTGGTCGCCACTGCTCACACGCTCGACGACCAGCTCGAGACTGTCTTCATGCGCATTCTTCGCGACGCCGGACCGCGCGGACTCGCCGGGCTCTTCGCCGAGTCTGACATCGTGCGCCCGTTCATTTCGCTTCGGCGCAGCGACCTCGCGAATTATGCCGATGTCAGAAAGATCAAATACGCCGACGATCCATCGAACGAATCGCGCGCGCATCTGAGAAATCGCGTTCGTCACGAGATTCTTCCTGCGATCAACCGAGTGCGTCCCGCGTTCGCGCGCGACCTCCTCACGATCGCTCGAATGTCGTCTGCCTGGCGACAGGAAATGGCGGAAACAGTTGCTCAGCTGGGGCTCAAGGCCTCGACCGACGGCTCGCTCCGCGTTGCCAGACAGTTGCTAGCCGGGTATGATGCTGAAGCACTTCGCGCGCTCTGGCCCGCGATTGCTGCCGAGGCGGGGGTCGTGATGGACAGGCGCGGAACTCATCGCCTTGCCGAGTTTACAATGAAAGGCCACACAGG
>JBDTNA010000009.1:0-22335 GCA_039933985.1 Gemmatimonadales bacterium
GCGCGCGCGAATGATTCCATCTGGCCAGGCCCGTCCAATCCAACCTCGACGACGGCGTATTTGTGCCATGGCCGAACGCTGAGCACCGTGCGTGTGACACCGCGGAAAAAATTTCTGTTGCCGCGCGTTCGCACTGTCGGGAAGCGTGACTCGAGAACAGCGGCGATGAGCTCCTTGCAGGTAGACTTCCCAACGCTTCCAGTGACTGCGATGAAAGTCGTGCGGTACATGCAGCGTCGCCAGAACCACGTCGCCGATAAGAGCATCCTCCGCCGAACTCTCTTCAGGAATTGCATCAACACACCGAGAAGTAACGTGATCGCAGCAAGCGTTGCAACGTTGAGCTGTTCCGTCCGGATAATGTGAGTGGCGCGTCGCGAATCGCGAACCTACATTCGACGACTCCGCTATCGGATCATCCGGCGGTGCCCTGACAATCAGACCCGAGGATTTCCGCTGATAGCGCTCCGAACGCGATGGCATTCCATGGCGGCATCAATCGGCGGAAGCGGCGCAGCCGACGCGAACCCGTACTTCTGAGCATGCCGTCGCGACTGTTGATGTATGGTCGATTCGCCTTTGGACTTCCGGCGTTTCTAAGACGGCGCATGACGCCTGACGATGCTAGCGCGATCATCAAGGGGCGTCTCGCGTCCCGCGAAAATAACTTTCTGCGTCTCGTCCGGTCGACAGTCTTCGACCGTGCCGAGAGTCCGTACCGGTCGCTTATGCGTGACGCTGGATGCGAGCCTGGTGACGTGGAGTTACTCGTCAGTAAAGAAGGCCTCGATGCAGCACTCTGTGTACTGTCAACAGCCGGAGTTCAACTGTCGTTCGATGAATTCAAAGGTCGAGCTCCGATAGTGCGCGGTGGGCGAACGATCGAAATCACGGAGACGTCCTTCGACAATCCGTTGAATTCGAGCGGCATGATTAGCCAGACAACTGGCTCGACAGGTTCGCCGACGAGGGTAAATCAGGATCTGGAGCACGTCGAAGCAATGTTGCCGGGACGGATACTACAGCAGGTAGCAAACGGCGTGTTCGGCCAGCCGACCATCCTGTATCGCGCCGGGCTTCCTAGCTCCGCCGCCGTCCAAGGCATTCTCGGGCACTTTGTGATGGGAAATCCCGTCCGCAGGTGGTTCTCCCCGGTAGCTCCAGGGGATATTGGGGCGCCAATGCGCTTTCGTGTTGCGCAAGCGACAATGCCGATAATTGCGCGCCTCGCCGGTCAGACGTTTCCAACGATGGAGGTTGTCTCCACCCGTGATGCGATCGTCGTAGCTCGGGCCGCGGCTGCGTTTGTAAAGAACGAGGGAAGCTGCCTCGTACGGTGTGCTATCAGCACTTCACTGGCAGTTGCAATTGCCGCGGTGGAGGAGGGAATCGACCTGAACGGCGTCACTTTCATGGGCGCCGCCGAACCGGCCAGTCAGGCGAAAGTCGCAGGTATAAGGAATAGCGGCGCGGCGTACGCGACTCACTACTCGATGAATGAAGCGGGAATGGTTGGAGCAGCGTGTGCAAACGGCGCCGACGACACCGATGTTCATTTCATGCGCGATAGTCTTGCGCTGGTTCCTGGAACACGATCTGTCGATAGCCACTATCATCCTGCGGTGGCGATTGCCCTTACCTCGCTTCTCCGATCGGCACCGAAAATTCTTATTAACGTCGATATTGGTGATTTTGGAATTGTGGAGGAAAGGCGTTGCGGTTGTCTCCTGGGTGAGCTCGGGCTCGTGCAACACGTCAGGCAGATTCGCAGTGCGGCGAAACTAACGGGCCGAGGCGTGACGCTCGTTGGCAGCGATATCGCCGCCGTGATCGAAGAGCTGCTTCCCGCCCGTTTCGGCGGCACGGCTCTGGATTACCAGTTGGTGGAAGAGGAGAACGTTGGTGGCCTCACTGTCCTTACGCTCCTCGTGAGCCCTTCAATACGACTCGACGATGAGCGGGCGCCCGCGATGGCTCTATACGACGCCCTCGCCGCAGGAAGACCCGGCGCAAGCTTTAGCGGGGCCATCCTCAAGGGAGGAGACGCCGTGAAAGTGCGTCGCGAACGACCGGTGCCGAATTCACGCGGCAAGCAGCCGGCTTTTCGAACTGCCTCGGCCTCGCAATGAATCGGCGTTCCGGAGTAATCCCCTTCATTCTGTGCGCGCTTGCAGCGTGCAGCGGAAAAGGTGATCGGAAAAACCTCGAAACTGTTCGAATTTCCGCTCGAACGCTTCTTTCGACTTCGCCGATTTTCATCGCGGACCGAGAGGGATTCTTCGCTGACGAAGGAATACAGCTCGAGTTCGTTGAAGCGCCGGGAAGATCCGTGCAGGCACTGCCTCTTCTCGCGCAGGGAAGGATCGACGTGCTCAGCGCCTCGCTCAGTGCGGGGCTTTTCTCCGCGGCGCGCAAGGATTCCTCGATTCGCCTCGTTGCCGATCGAGGGCACGTCAGTGAAAGAGGGTGCGAATTTGACGCCTTGGTCGGCCGGGCTGCCGTTTTTTCAACTGATTCTCCGCGACCGAGCGAGCTCAAGGGAAAACGGTTCTCGATCAACGACGCCGTGCCGGGGGAATACATCGTCGACCGATTCCTGGCATCGAGAGGACTAACTCAGAAGGACATAACAAGTACGAAACTCACTGAGGTCCTCGAGCCACAGGCGCTTCGTTCCGGCGCAGTCGATGTCGCTCACGTCAGCGAGCCGTTTCTTACGAGCACGATCGAGAGCGGTCAGAGGATCATCGGAAAGGCGTCTGAGTATGCGCCCGGGATGCAGCTTGCGGTCTTGATGTTCGGCCCGGGACTGATCCAAAAAAATCGCGCACTTGGAAACCGTTTCATGTTCGCTTATCTGCGGGGTGTCGAGCAGTTCAACAAAGGTTTGACCTCGCGGAATGTCGCGATCATCTCAGAGCGGATGGCTTTCGACACAGCACTGCTGAGAAAGACGTGCATGCCTTCAATTCGTCCCGACGGCCGTTTGGATCGTGCATCGCTCGACGATTTCCAGAAGTGGGCGCTCCAAAAAGGGTATATCGACGAGCTGGTTCCGCTGAATCAGGTCGTCGACTCCACGTTCGCAAGTAATGCTGCAATGCGATTACGCGCCATGAACAAAACGAATTGACAGCGCATCTTCGCGCACTGATTTCTCACAACGAAACGTTCAAACGATGACTCGATCAGCTGCTTCGCTCGCTTTGCTGTGCGCAATTTTTTCTGCCTGCGTTCCGCTCGCGCCGACACCGCCACGCGCCGATGACCGCGTTCATGACGTCATCATCCGGCACGGAACCGTCTACGACGGATCGGGACAGCCGGGACGCGTTACAGATCTCGCAATCGACGGCGATCGAATAACGGTCGTCGGAAGTCTCGTCGGAGCTCGTGGAAGACAGGAGATCGAAGCGAGAGGACTCGCCGTTGCGCCTGGCTTCATCAACATGCTGAGCTGGGCAACCGAATCGCTGATAGAAGACGGGCGCGGCATGAGCGACATCCTCCAGGGCGTCACCCTGGAGGTGATGGGCGAAGGCGAATCGATGGGCCCGCTGAACGACGCAATGAAAAAGGACGCGACCGAACAGATGGGCGACATCAAGTACGACGTCGCCTGGACCACGCTCGGCGAATACCTCGACTATCTCGTGCAGCGCGGCATCTCCCCCAACGTCGCATCGTTCGTTGGCGCGACGACTGTGCGCATTCACGAGATCGGATACGCGGATCGTCCGCCGACTCCTGATGAGCTCGTGCGAATGCAGGCGCTCGTGAAGCAGGCAATGGAAGAGGGCGCGCTTGGCGTTGGCTCGTCGCTCATTTACGCGCCGGCATTCTACGCAAAGACTGACGAGTTGATCGCTCTCGCGAAGGCAGCCGCACCATACGGGGGCTCTTACATCTCGCACATGCGCAGCGAAGGCGCGCGACTGCTAGAGTCAGTTGACGAACTGATGCGAATCGCACGTGAGGGTGGAGTTGGCGCCGAGATCTATCATCTGAAGGCGGCGGGGAAGAACAACTGGGGAAAGCTTCCGGCGGTAATCGCGAAAGTTGATTCCGCCCGCGCGGCCGGCCTCGACGTTCGAGCCGACATGTACACGTATACTGCTGGCGCGACCGGTCTCGATGCATCGATGCCCCCCTGGGTGCAGGAAGGGGGATACAAGGAATGGGCGAAGCGACTGCAGGATCCCGCGATACGTGCACGAGTTGCCGCGGAGATGCGAACGCCAACGGACAAGTGGGAGAATTTCTTCGCGGCTGTTGAGTCGCCCGAAAAAATCATACTTGTCGGATTCAAAGCGGATTCGCTCAAGCCCCTCACGGGCAAGACTCTCGCGGAGGTTGCACGCATGCGAGGTAAGTCACCGGAAGAAACTGCCATGGATCTCGTTATTCAGGACGGCAGCCGCGTTGGAACTGTTTACTTCCTCATGTCCGAGGACAATGTTCGCCGACAAATAGCGATTCCGTGGGTGAGCTTCGGTTCCGACGGCGGCGCGCTCGCGCCTGAAGGAGTGTTTCTCAAATCGAGCACGCATCCTCGCGCTTACGGCAACGTTGCCCGCCTGCTCGGTCGATACGTTCGCGACGAAAAAATCATCCCGATGGAGCAGGCGATTCAGAGGCTCTCCGCGATGCCCGCGAAGAATCTCAAGCTCGTAAGCAGGGGAATGCTGCAGCCTGGATATTTTGCCGATGTCGTTTTGTTCGATCCCGCCACCATTGGTGACAAGGCCACATTCGAGAGCCCGCAACAATACTCGACTGGGGTGGTTCACGTTTTCGTGAACGGGAAGCAGGTTGTGAAGGATGGCCAGCACACGGGCGCGAAACCTGGCCGGGTTGTCAGGGGACCCGGATATAAGGGTCCGCGAAGCTGACAGCATTCAACATCACACACACGTGAGAGTGAGATCAATGAAGTCGGGGCCGTTGACCCTGCTGGCGGCATTCGCCCTTTCTACGATCGCGGGCGCGCAGGCTCCCGCGGGCAGTCTCGACGCGGAGATGGACGCGTACGTCGCGAAAGCCGTGAAGGACTGGCATGTCGCGGGATTGTCCATCGCGATCGTAAAAGACGGGAGAATTCTTTTCGCGAAAGGCTACGGCGTCCGCGAGCTCGGCAAGCCGGAAGCGGTTGATACGTCAACGATGTTTGCAATTGCTTCAACGACGAAAGCGATGACCGCCGCGGCGATCGGAATGCTTGTCGATGAAGGCAAGGTGAAGTGGGACGACCCGGTGACGAAGTATCTGCCCTCGTTCCAGCTGTATGATCCATACGCGACTCGCGAAGTCACCGTTCGCGATCTTCTCACTCATCGCGCCGGCCTCGGAAACGCCGACTACCTGTGGGATGTGGCCGACTTGCCGACGGCCGATATCATGTCTCGCGTTCGGCTGGTGAAGCCTGCGTATTCGATTCGCTCCAGCTTCATCTACCAGAACGTGATGTACGTGACGGCCGGAGAGGTGGTTCGGGCGGCGAGTGGGATGCCGTGGGCGAAATTCGTCGAGACGCGAATTTTTCAACCCGTCGGAATGAAGAGCGCTGTCGCGGGACTGGCCCTCGTCCCCGTCAATGCGAACGTCGCCTCACCGCACTACAGGTTTGGTGCCGACACAGTGCGGGTCATCACCAACACCGTCACGCAATCTGTCAGCTCAGCGGGCGCAGTCTGGGCGCCGGTCTCGGACATGGCCAGATGGATGTTGTTTCTTCTCGACAGCGGAAGGGTGCAGGGAAAGCGTCTGCTGCAGCCGGCGACATATGCCGAGTTGTTCACTCCGCAGGCTATTGTGCCGCCGGATGAATTCTATCCGACGATGGCGCTCACCAAGCCTCACTGGATGACGTACGGGTTAGGCTGGTTCCAGCACGACTACAAGGGCCGGATGTTGAACTTTCATACAGGAAGTCTCGCCGGAATGGTAGCAATTGCCGGGTTGATTCCTGATGACCGGTTCGGAGTATTCATTCAGGCGAACGTCGATCACGCTGAAGTCCGTCACGCACTGATGTACAAGGCGATCGATCTCTATCTCGGAAATCCGCAGCGTGACTGGAGCCGCGACCTTTTCGCGGTCTATGAGGCCAGGCGCGCGCGCGCGGATTCGGCGAGGCGAGCAGCGGAAGAAAAACGAATCAAGGGAACAAGACCCACTCTTGCATTGTCAAAATATGCAGGGGTTTACGAAGATCCTTTTTTCGGCCGTGTGATCGTGAAGGAGAAGAACGGGAAGCTTCGTCTCGAGGCCGGACACGCGTACAACGGCCCCGTGGAGCACTGGCAGTACGACACATTCCGTGTGCGCTACGATGATCGATGGCAGGGAAGTGACATGCTCCTCTTCACGATCGGCGACGGAATCGCCAGCGAGCTTCGCATTTTCGGCTCTACCTTCATCCGCATTGAGGAGAAGAAAGACGCCGCAACTCGCTGATTGGAGAAGTCATGAAGGCTATTTCGAAGGCCGCAGTAATTGTCGGGCTTGCATCTCTATCGGCACTTCCAGCTCGAGGGCAGCTCTTCTATGTCGGAGTCCGAGGCGGAGCCGGAGTTCCGAAGGGAGATTTCTCGACTGCCACAACCGCCACTGGCGACAACCTCGGGCGCGGCGCTCGGCCGGGATTTGGCTATGGACTCGATGCAGGCCTCAGCCTCGGACCACTTCTCGGGTTATACGCATCTACTGATCGAATCGATTTTGATTGTCTCTCGCAATCGTGTGCGTCTGCCGGGAAGTACAAACTGAAAGGTGTGAGTGGCGGCTTGCGATTGGGGATTCCGATGCCGCTACTTCTCCCGCTGCCGAAGCCCTGGGTCAAAGCGGGGGTTACGTACAATCAGATGACGGGAACTGTCGGAACGACCGCGACGAAGGTCACGAGTACCAAAAGGCCGGGGTATGAGCTCGGCGCAGGCCTTGATCTACCGGTGATGAGCTTCTTCAGCATCACACCGCAAGTGCGCTACGTCCGCCAGCGAATGAAATACAACCCGCCCGCGTCGAGCTCGATCTCCGGCGCTACCCGTGACGCGAACTACTACAGTTTCGATCTCGGGTTCCGGTTCCGTTCGCCTATTTGAAGCAAAAAAACAAAAGCATTAACCACCGAGGTCACCGAGGCCACCGAGAACGGCTTGGAAGTTTGGACTCGCTTCGAGGAAACTTCCCCTGCTTAAGTGTTTATTTTTTTTGTTACAAACAATCAAAGGTCTTTTCCTCGGTGGCCTCGGTGGCCTCGGTGACCTCGGTGGTTAATGCTGTTGTAGTTGGGTTTCTATTCCACACTTCCTAGCCGATCTTGAAACCGTCCTCAGTCACTGGAACAGTTTCTCCGCGTCCGCCGCTGCACGCGCCGACCGCGCCCGGCTCACCGATCGTCGGAAGCGAGAACGACTGCGGCGATCCCGTGCTGATCGTGATGGCGTACGCCTTTCCATCGAGCAGCGCGCCAGTCGCAGTTTCGCCCTTCTCGATCAAGCCGCTGATCTGAGCGGTGCCACCGTTGACGCTCACGCACGTGATTGTTCCGCGAAATCGCGACAAGCCCGCCGGGCTATTGTGAATGAACTGAACTGTTCCCGACGCCGACGCCGATCCCGCAGGCGCCTGTGCCTGAACCGTGAGCTTCCGGGTGTCACGTCCCACTTTGCTGATCCCAGCGCCGGTGATATGCGCGCCACCCTGCGCGTAAAGCGAACGGTTTGGCTGGGTACCAGCGGCGAGAATCAATCCGGAAAGGGTCAGCGCGGCAAAGCGCGCAAATCGTGCTGAAGTTCTGACAGAAGCTGAGTTCATCCTGACTCCTCAAAGGGGAAGTACGGACATCTAATGCAGGGCGCGCGCCGAAAAAGGCGCTGCCTCCCGATCATATGACGTACACCACAGAGTCAAAGTTGCTCCTGAATTCGCCAAGCGCCATACAAAATTGTCAGTGCGGATCTGCCACACCGGCACAGCCCGCAAAAACCTTCCCAGGTTAACCCGCAGAACGCTTCGCTAAGCCGAGCGCTGTTCCCGCTTCCGCTCGCGTGCAGCGTACTTGAGCGGCTCAGGTGTCGTCGCTCGTTCGAGAAGCCCCAGAGCCGCATCTACGACGAGTGCGAGCAGCGCGGCCGGAATTGCACCGGAGAGAATGAGTCGGGTGTCAGCAAGCGCCAGCCCGGTCGCGATGGGCTCGCCCAGTCCGCCCGCGCCGATGAACGCGGCGAGTGTTGCGGTCCCAACAGCGATCACGGCGGCCGTGCGAATTCCGGCCATGATCGCAGGTGCGGCCAGAGGAAATCGGATGTGCCGGAGAATTTGCCCCGGGGTCATGCCAAGGGCGCGCGCGGCGTTGACTGCATGCGGGTCCGCATCGCGAACACCCGTGTATGTCGTTCGCACGATCGGATACAGCGAGTACAGCCATAGCGCGATGAGAGCCGGCCTGATTCCGACGCCAAGCACTGGAACCATGAACGCGAGCAGCGCGATTCCGGGAATCGTTTGAATGACTCCGACTGCATTTATCACTGCGTCCGCGCGGCGCGACGCTTCGAGCCATAGCGCGAGCGGGATAGCGACGACGATACCTCCGATCACCGCAACAAGAACGAGCAACATGTGCCGCAGCAGAGCAGAGAAAAGAGAATCTCGGCGCTCCCACATGAATTCGGCGAAGGAAACTGTCGGCTGATTTGTCGTGACCGATGCATTCACCGGCCCGGTAAGCCCGAGCGATGCGAGCCCTGAGGCGGCGACTGTTTCGATGGGCTCATGAGCAACCTCCACTCTGCTGTTCAGCTTCCGCATCGTAGTGACGTCGATGCGACCGCTCAATTCCGTCAACGCTGCAATTGCGGCTGGATCCTCCCGCTGCAGGCGTGGGCTTACAATCGCCGCTGCCTGGTACGGCGGAAAGAAGCGCCGATCGTCTTCGACAACTACGAGATCGTACCGTTCGATCAGGCCGTCGGTCGAGTATCCGTCGATGACGTCAACGGCGCCGCTCGCGAGCGCCTGATACTTCACCGCCTGCGACAACGGACGAACTTCGCTGAAGCTGATGCCGTACGCTTTCCCAATTCCGGGAAGGCCGTCAGCGCGCCCGATGAAGTCCGCTGTAAGACCAGCGCGGAGATGCGACGACTCGCGGGCCAGGTCGCTCAACGAATGAATATTGTATTTCTCCGAGGTCTCGCGGCGAACTGCGATGGCGTATGTGTTCTCAAACCCGAGCGGAGGGAGCCATCTCACCCCGAAGCGGCTCATGAACTCACGCGAGACGCGATCGTAGACAGCGATGGGATCCTTCTCTGGCTTCGCATGAAGAACAGCGAGAAGTCCTGTTCCCGTGTATTCCGGGTAGACGTCTATCGAGCTGGTGCGGAGAGCGGTGAACGCGACTTCGGTCGCTCCCATTCCCGGACGCCGGGTGACCGTGTGTCCCCGCGCCTCGAGAAGCTGTGCGAACATTTCGGCGAGCACGAATGATTCACCGAACGGTTTGGATGCAATTACTACCGGCCGCGTACTGCTCTTCTGTGCTTCGGCCGGGTTCGCGAGAGCAGTCGCGCACACAACTGTCATCACCATGCTCACCGTCGCGAGAAAAATCGGTCGAGTTTTCAAACGGCCGACATCTCCAGGTGCTTCAGCAATTTTGCGACGTACTCGGTCGCCGGAGCACTCCTCAGTTCATCCTTCTCCGCGATTTGCTCGATGTTGCCGGCGCGCATCACTGCGATTCGATCGGCGAGCAGAAACGCTTCACGCAGATCGTGGGTTACGAGCACCGACGTAAATGCCGATTCGTCCCTGATGCGCAGGAAAGTTTCCTGAAGCTCCGAGCGAGTGATCGCATCGAGCGCTCCGAATGGTTCGTCGAGCAGCATGCACGACGGACTCGTTGCCAGTGCGCGTGCGATTGCAACACGTTGTCTCTGCCCACCCGACAATTCATGCGGCCAGCGACCCGCCATGATATCTGGATCGAGTCCAACGGCTGTGAGCGAAGCAATCGCGCGCTGATGATGGTCCGACCTCCCTTTCAGCCACGGTACGAGGCCGGCGTTGCGGGCGATTCGCCAGTGAGGCATCAGGCCGCCGTCCTGCGGCACATACCCAATCGATCGCCGAAGATCGAACACGTTGAGACCGCGCACGTCTGATCCATCGAGCAGAACCGAACCCTTATCGGGATCGACGAGGCGATTGATCGTTCGGAGGAGTGTCGTCTTGCCCGAACCGCTTTCGCCAACGAGCGCTATGCATTCGCCCGGAGCGATTTCCAGCGAAACGTTGTCCAGCGCGGCGGTTGTTCCGTAGCGCTTCGACAACGCGGAGAGTGTGAGCGCTACTCCGCCCTCATTGGTCATCTGCCGGGCTTCTGCCATTTCGCGTGTAACGATCGACGAACTCGACCAGCGTGTCGAGGTCCTCGTGCGAGATGTAGCTCTCACCGAGTGTCCGGCAGCCGGCAATCGCGAGATTCGCGAGCTCATTTGCGACGGAAGCGATATCTGAGTTGCGCATTCCATCCCGGCCCGCGGCCACCAAATCGACCGGGCCGCTCCTCGCGAGAAGCTGCAACGCCTGCCGTGTCGCCGTTTCGTCGTACGCCAGTCCGGCAATGAATGCGATCGGCGCCGCAATCATGCGCGGATCGACCATGTCTGGAGATCGAACTTCGAAGAATCCCTTTGGTCGCACCTCGGGAAAAAGCGTCGAAGCGTGCAAATCCCAATCAGTCTTCGTCGGCTCGCCGCTGCTCAACCACTCCAGGAACGAGGGGTAGCGACCGTCGCTCGGCGGCGCGAACATGGCGCCCGCGTTCAGCGCGAACATCGCGTACTCGCCAACTGGTCGCGTGCTCGCTACAGCGGCCCCGGTTCGCGACGGATCGAGCGTGCGCCAGAGATGCGTGCGGTAACTCATATGACCGGTCTCCGCGGCGGCGTAGCGGGATGAGTTGGAGAAAATCGCCACGAGATACGGCGCCAGCGCGTTGAGAAGCGTCCACAGCTCAATCGGGTTTGTGCCTGCGTCCACACTCACCTGAACCGACGCAGTCTGTCGCATCATCCTTGCACCAGACGGATGCAACGATTCGAAGTACTGCGTCATGGTTGCATAGCGCTGGCGATGGAGCTGAAGTGGAATCCGCGTGATGTCGTTCCACGGGTCGACACCGCGGGCCTCGAGACGAATCCCATTTCTGTCGAAGAGGTCGATGAGGCTCGTCGTGATTGAATGAAGCTCGGCGATCAGCTCCGAAGCCGTCGCGTGTCGAGCGCTGCTGATCTCGATTTGTCCGCCAGGCTCAAACGAGATTCGTGCCCCGCTCGCGAGCACCCAGCTCGGCGGATCGGAATCTTCCGCTGACTCGCACCATGATTGATCGCGGGCAATCTGGCGGATGATCTCAGCCGATTGGGCGGCAACGACAGGAAGATGAGTATCCGCGAGCTGCGGAAGCAGCTCGATCTCTGCCCCGATTGAAAGCGACCGTGCTGCATCGGACGCCTGGTGCAGCCCGAAACGTCGCTCAACATCAGTCCTGATCCACTCTTCCGTGAGCGTGATCAGGGTCTCGCTTTTTGTTGCGCGAGCGCCAGTGCGAAAGTGTTGCCATCGTCCTCAATCCACTCTACCAGCTCGAGCCCTGCTTGCGAGAAAAGGGAAACGACGCTCTCACGATTGTATTTATGGCTCAGCTCCGTTCGCACAGATTCGCCTGCGGCGAACTTCACTTCCCCGATTCCCGGAACGCGCACTACCTGGGCGAAGACTGAATCGAGATGCATTTCGATCCGGTGATGCGCGCTGTCGTAGACTGCCCGATGCCTGAATCGCGACAAATCGAAGTCGGCGCCGAGCTCATTGTTGATCACGCGCAGAATATTCAGGTTGAATTCGGCCGTCACACCTGCCGAGTCATTGTATGCGGCCTCGATCAGTGCGACGTCCTTCCTCAAATCGGCTCCGAGCAGAAAATGATCGCCGGGACGCATCTGACCGGCGACCCTGCCGAGAATCTCTACGGCTTCGCGCTCGCGAAAATTGCCGATGGTGCTGCCAAGGAATCCGAACACAGACGGGCGCGCGATCGCCGGAAGGACAAGCTCGGTCGCGAAGTCGGCAACAGCGGTATCGACACACATTCCGGGATATTCGCGTCGCAGCTGTGCGGCGGTTGCGCGAAGAAAGTCACCACTTACGTCGACCGGGACATACTGCTTCAGCGTGCCAACGTCACGCATCGCGTCGAGTATCACGCGCGTCTTGCTTGCGCTGCCTGCGCCAAGCTCGACTAGAGACGCGGGTCGCAGCCGCCGCATCAGCTCAGGCGCAACACTCTTAAGAAGCGCACGCTCGGCCCGCGTCGGATAGTACTCCGGCAGAGCGGTGATTTCCTCGAAGAGCTGGGAGCCGCGCTCGTCGTAGAAATATTTCGGGTCAAGCTCCTTCTGAGGTTGGGCCAACCCCTCTCGAACGTCTTCCAGAAGCCTGTTGCGATGCGCAGACACCACGGTCGGCGCGGCGGGAGCGCTGGTCACGTCAAACTGAGGCTGCACAACGAAGTCCCGAGAAAATTTGTCGGCGAATCGGATAGTCCCAGTTTCGAAATGTGTTTCTGATCGCACCCGGGCGTGTCGCCCACGATCCGCCGCGCAGCACTTTGTAGTCCGATCCAAAGAATTCCTGCGAGTATTCCGGATAAGGGAATGCTTCGAACCCTGAATAGCCATGAAAATCGGATGACGTCCATTCCCATACGTCCCCAATCATTCCATTGCAGCCGAGCGGGGAGACGTCCCGATAGCTCAGCACCGGAGTCGTTCCGAATGACAGCTGATCGATGTTCGCCAGCTCGCGGCTTGGAGAAACTTCACCCCACGGATATGTCTGAGCGGTTCTGGTGGCCGGATCCCATGATGCTGCCACCTCCCATTCGACCTCGGTGGGCAGGCGCTTGCCGGCCCAGCGTGCAAATGCTTCGGCCTCGTGATAGCTGACGTGACAAACCGGATGTGATGGATCAACCGAACTCGTGAAGTCCATGGATCGCTGCGTCCAATCGCTGCCATCCCGCGTCCAGTATTTTGGCGAGTCCGCGCGGGAGTCGGCGAGCCACTTCCTTCCGGCGTCGGTCCACAGCGATGTGGTGGTATAGCCTCCCTCACGCATGAACTCGAGCCACGCGCCATTCGTTACCGGCGTTCGGTCGATGCGGAAGGCTTCGAGCTGCACATCCTGCCGGGGACGTTCGTTGTCGTATGCCGAGGTGCGATCATCGGTTCCGATCGAGTAGATGCCAGCGGGAACCGCAACCATGTCTCCATAGGTGGCCGGCGTATCGGTAACGCGAAGGCGCGGAGCGCTGCGTGGCGCTCGATATGGACGCCCCAGCTTGAGCTGGAGCGTCTGGAGAATTGTTTCGTTGTGCTGGTACTCGTGCTGAAGCACCATGTTGTAGACGTAGCCGCCGGCGGTCAGAGGATTGGCTTCATCGAAGTCGATCGTCTCGAGCCGCTCCAACACACGCTCGCGGATTTCCGAGAGCCGCGTGAGCATCTCGGCGAGCGGCGGTATAGGAAGCGCGGCTCGGGTGGCGCGTGGATGCTCGAACGGATTGTACATCCCGGGCATCTCCGAGAACTCGATCGGCCCGTCCAGATTCTGCGTCAGCCACAGCTCTTCGAAATGCGCAATGTGACCGATGTCCCAGATGATCGGGCTCATCAAAGGATCGTGCTGTTGATGCAGCGCTTCGTCTGAAAGATTGCCGACGAGCAACAGGGTCCGCTCGCGTGCTTCTTCGAGGCGGCGCGCGATTTCCGGACGGAGGGCAGAGGTGTGTACAGCAGTCTGAGGCATATTGAAAAAATTGGTATTAGGCTGCGTATGGGATCAGGAGAGGGGTACGCGCCTTATACGTTTAATAGGACCCGGCGGTCGCATGGGGTCAAGATTGCCAGGATGCACCGCGCGTGCCCCGAAATGTGTCTATCTCAATAAGATGCAGAAACGTAACTTCAGGCTCGAGATTCAACCGGATAGAGGCAACCCCCCGCAAATGCCGAGCGGTATCAACGAGCGATAGTGGCGTGACTTTAAACTTCAGCCTCGTGGCCGGCCTCGCGCTCTTTGCCATCTTGCCGATGCCCAGGTCTCTCCGTGCTCAGAGTTTCGACTCTGCCTGGACTATCAAAGCTGGAAGCTTTGCTGGCCAGCGGATCGCTATCGACCCCAAGGCTGCAAGCCGTCGCGCATCGCGTTTCTGGCATATGTCGGACATCGGCGGTCAGAAGAGAATCGTCGGATGGAATCCATCACGCCTTCCCGCGCGCGTAGCGTTTCGGCAGGGCAGAGGAATTTCGGAATCCGATTCCGTTTCTTTCTGGCAGATTCTCGAACACATGCAGCAGGACATGGGCATGCGCCTCTTCGAGCCTGCGTCGCTCTCTGCGGATTCGGACCCCGATGACCTCATCGTCGTCGACACGAAACCCCTGACATCGGCTGAAGGTCTCACTCTGGTGACATGGTCGTCAGGCGGCACGCTCTACGATGCGCGGGTCTATCTTCGTGCGCCCGAAACTCTTCGAGATGCGCGCGTCGTGACTCACGAAATGATGCACGCACTTGGTTTCGGCCACACCGCGGCATGGCTCTCCGTGATGAATGGCTATGGAGGGGGCGCAAAGGGTTTAACTCCCGAAGACGTCGCGTACGCGCAGGTGGCGCTCGAATCGCGAGCGTCGAGCGAGCGGGAAGAGATGTGGGTTCGTCTCGCTCTGGCCGTCGAGCGTGAGCCGCGCGAGGCAGTCAAGTCTGGGACCGCGGCTTGCCCGAACGAGCAGGTCGCTTCATTTGCGGTTGACTCGACGCGGCAGCGCAGGCGCTTGTCGAGCCATCAATCGGTTACCGGAGCGATGTCCTGCACGAACAAATGAACTGATTTTTGTCGTGGCCGGGGAACGTTCAAGCGGGTAAATTCGTTTCGAGTTATGTACCTGAATCAGGAACCCCCCTGCTGTTCACGAATAGATCGGCAATTGCCTGCCCGGAAGCGTCCCCGTCACCGGCTCCAACTGGCAGCTCCACTCCGCGTCAGTTTTTCGCACTCCTGACGGCAGGCGTGCTCGTGGCCTGTCTTGCCGCGCGTCTCGACGCTCAGCAAACAATCACCGGCCGCGTTACAGACAACGGGTCGGGGCGCCCGCTCTCAGGCGTCCGCGTCGCCATCGACGACCTGCAATCCTCCGACACGACTCGCGCCGAGGGCACATATCGCCTCATCGTGCCGCAGGGCCGCGCGTCAGTGACTCTTCGTCTGACGAAAATCGGATTCGCTCCAGTCAGACGGCGCGTCACAATACCTGCGTCGCGCTCCCTTTCGGAAAATTTCGAGCTCGAGCGCCGGGCACTTGGTCTCGATGCGATCGTTGTAACCGGAAGCGCGGGTGCGACCCAGCTGCGCGAAGTGGGACACAGCATCGCCGAGATTCGTCCGTCATCGCTGTCGGAGCCGGTAGTTTCTGTAGATCACCTGCTTTCGGCGAAGGTACCCGGGCTAATGGTCATTCCGAGCACCGGCATGATCGGCTCCGGCGCCAAGATTCGTCTTCGCGGAAGCGCAAGCGTTGCGTTGAGCAATCAGCCACTCGTTTACGTTGACGGCGTTCGGATGCGAAGCGACGGATATCCGAAGAACGCGCCCTTCAATGATCGAAGCCGCGGACCGAATGACAACTCGAGCCCGCTGAACGACATCAATCCGGCTGATATCGATCGAGTCGAGGTCGTCCGCGGTCCAGCCGCAACTACTCTATATGGAACCGAAGCCGCTGCCGGCGTCATCCAGATATTCACGAAACGCGGAGGCGAGGGGCGCGCTGTCTGGACAACGCAGATCGACGCCGGAGAAAGTGAAGTACAGGAATTCGGGACAAAGGAGCATCCCTACCTTCGCCTGGGTCCGTGGCTCAGAAAGGCGAATCGCGCCGGATACGCGCTTTCAGTGGGCGGTGGTGGTGACCTGCGATATCACATCGCAACGAATCTCCAACGCAATGAAGGCGTGCTGCCGAACGATCTGGAGAAGCGGGTATCGGTCAGGGGAAACTTCGATGTATCGCCCGCGAGCAACCTGAAGCTGTCGTGGAGCAGCGCCGTCGCCATCGACAACCTCAAGAACACGCCGTCGGGACCCAACGGCCAAGGACTGCTGCAAAACGTTTATCGCGGTCCGGCAAACGCCACCGGCATCGATACAAAGGAATCACTCGATCGGATTCTCGCGTGGGACATAAGCACGAACATCAATCACGCGATCGGTGGATTGACCGCGGTGTGGACCCCGCGTCCGTCGATGTCACATACACTGACTCTCGGATACGATCGCGCTGAAAGCGAAATGAGATCGCTCAGGCCGTACGGGTTTGTCTTCGCACCGCAGGGAATTCTCTCCAACGAACGGTGGCTCGCCACAACTTCCACCGCGGACTATCTGGGTCGTTGGCGATTAGAGTTCGGCCGGAACGCGACGACTATCGCCTGGGGGTTTCAGTCGATCGGAACGGACATCTCCTCCGTTGCGGGATATGGTGAAGGATTTGCCGGACCATCCGCACCAACGCTGAGCTCGGCTTCGAGCACCCTTGCATCAGAAACCCGGACCAAGGCCGTTATCGCAGGCGGATTCACGCAGGCGACTTATGATTGGCGCAATCGCCTCTTCCTGACCGGCGGACTGCGCGTCGACGGCAGCAGCTCCTTCGGGTCTGATTTCGGACTCCAGCGATTTCCCCGCTTCAGCGCGTCGTACGTGATCTCTGACGAGAATTTCTGGCCGGCTGCTCTCGGCACCCTCCGATTGCGTGCCGCGTATGGAGAAGCCGGCCGTGCGCCGCGTGTGTTCGACGCAGACCGTACATGGATCCAGGCCGGCTACGACGGCAAGCCCGCATACCTGCCGTCGAGTATCGGCAACGCGAAACTCGGACCAGAGCGAAGTGCAGAGACGGAGCTTGGATTCGATCTAAGTCGCTCTGACGAAAGGCTGCGTGCGCAGCTGACGTGGTATCGGCGCAACACGCACGGAGCACTGTTGCCGGTGGGGCAGCCGCCATCGCTCGGGTTCCTCAATCCGCAGCTGACGAACGTCGGCTCGATTCGCACAGGCGGACTCGAGCTCGCGTTGAACGCAAGCTTCGGAAGAGCGGGCGGTTTGACCGCCGACGCCGGACTGGATCTCGCGCTCAACCGAACGAAAGTCCTCAGCCTCGGCGGCTCGCCGGCGTTTGTTCTGACCGAGGTCGCGTGGATTCGCGAAGGAGATCCTGCTCCGGTCCTGATTGGAGTGAAGCTGAAGAATCCGGCGGAGATTGCAGCTGCCGTTCTCGAACAAAGCCATGTGTTCGGACCCAACATGCCGACGCGAATCATTGGCGCGCATTCGGAGCTCGGCGTGTGGGGCGGCGTGCGGCTCGGTGCGCGCGTCGAATATCAGGGCGGCAACTATCTCTTCGACAACGCATCTGGAAGTCTGTTCAGGCAGGGAGTGCACCCGCTTTGCACTGACGCATACGCAAACAAAGCCGCGGGCAAGCCTGAGCTGCTCAATGCGTGGGAACGCGTGTGGTGCAATGCGTCAACCGTCCCGCCTGATGGTCCAATCGTGCGCGGCGATTTCGTGCGTCTTCGCGACGTGAGCGTCACAATCCCGTTGAGAGGATCATTGATGCGCTCTCGAAACGCGAGCGTCACGATGGCCGCGCGAAATTATCTGCTATGGAAAAACTCTGAGCTCAAGGTGTGGGATCCCGAGATGGGCGGACGCGACGGAATGGATTCTCCAGTGCGATTCATCGAGTTTGGAGTGCCAACGGCTGCTGCGATCAGCATAGCAGTTCGGGCGACCTACTGGTGAGATACTCCGGAATGAAGTCTTTCGGACTCGGTGCGTTATTGATCGCAACGATTACTTCGTGCGATCTCGGAGTTTCGAATCCCGGTCCGGTCAACGATGGTGCGTTGGACGACGCCGCCGCGAACGACGCGATTGTCAACGGAATGGGCCGCGCGCTTTCGCGCGCAGTTGGCTACATCTCCTATACCGGCGGAATCATCGATAAGGAAATCGTCGCGTCTGGAAGCAACAACGTGTCGATTTTCGGAGTGAGCCTGAAGCAGCGCGCCGGCTTGCTCGATCCTGGTCTCGATGAAACCAACGACCACTGGCGATTCGCTCAGCAGGCACGGTGGGTTTCCGAAGATGGCGTGAGACGCATGCGCGAAACGCTCGGCGCGAACTTCAGCAAAAGTCCGCTGGCAGCTCAGGCGCTCGTTCACGCGGGTTTTTCCGAGCGACTGCTGGGCGAGAACATGTGCGTCGCGGTGATAGACGGCGGTGCTGCTGAGCCTCGCAACGCATATTTCAGCCGCGCCGAAGCTGCGTTTACCGAAGCGATCGCAGTCGCAAATGCGGCCGGCAACACGACACTCGAGCGTGCCGCACGCGCTGGTCGTGCGTCTGTCCGGGTGTGGCTCAATGACTGGACTGGCGCCGCGGCGGACGCGCGACTCGTGCCGACAGTCTTCGTCTATCAAGCCGTGTACTCGAGTCTCGAGCAGGCGCAGTACAATCGCGTCTATTGGGCAAACGGCAACCAGCCGGCGCGCGCTCATTCGGTTGTGGGAACGTTTTACGAATCGTACTACACGTCCACAAAGGATCCACGCACGCCGTGGTCGATCAATCCTGCATTTCCACGCGGTACGAGTGGAAACGTCCTCTGGTATTTCCAGACGAAATTCGACAAGACGTCGTCACCAGTGAATCTCGTGTCAGCGCGAGAGATGAAGCTCATCATTGCGGAATCACTGCTGAGGTCCGGCGATTGGCCCGGCGCGCTTACGGAGATCAATGCTATCCGGGCGAGCGTTGGAGTTCCGCCGTGGGCGGCGACGAACGTCGCGGAAACGTGGACCGCACTCGGCCGCGAGCGCGGCATCGAGCTGTGGCTCGAAGGCAGGCGTCTCGGCGATCTGTATCGGTGGCAAACCGGCAAGGTTCCTGGTGTATTCGACGACATGACGGGCCGGGACATGTGCTTCCCGGTCGGCGTGAGTGAAACGACGACCAACCCGAATCTTTAGGCATGCAGAGCAGGCTGGCGATGTACTCGCGGTTCATCACCGGCATGCCGGCATTTCTCAGGCAGCGCATCACTCCTGACACAGCGCGAGATGTCGTTGCCGCGCGAATGCTTGCGAGAGAGCAGAATTTTATCGACATCCTCGAGCGTGCCGTTTTCGCGCGACCTGAGAGTCCATACACGTTTCTTTTCAAGCAGGCGGGGTGCGAGCCAGGTGACATTCGGCGCCTGGTGAGCGAGAACGGAGTCGATGCGGCACTCGCAGAGCTGTACGACGCGGGGGTCAAGGTTTCTTTCGACGAGGTCAAGGGAAGAGCTCCGCTCACACGTGGTGGAAAAACGTTCGATGGCGGCGCCGACGCATTCGACAATCCGCTGGTCAATGTGGCGTACGAAGGTCAGTCGAGCGGATCGACAGGCAGAGCGACGAACGTAAAAGCGAATCTCTCTCACGTGTCGGTTCAGACGGCAATGATGCTTCTTGGCCAGGAAGCCAACGGGACAATGGGCGCGCCGGTGATCGTTTACAGGCCGGGCATGCCGTGCAACACGGCGACGAGCAGCATTCTTCGCCACATAACTATCGGGAATCCGGTGAGACGTTGGTTTTCACCAGTTGCGATCGATGATACTCGACCGCCGCTGCGTTTCCGCGTTGCCGGGGCAATCACCCCGAAACTGGTTCGCTTGTGCGGATTTCCATTTCCCGAGATCGAAGTCGTGCCGTTCACCAACGCGATTGTCGTGGCGCGCGCGGCCGCTGCTTTTGTGCGTGATGAAGGACGATGCCTGGTTCGCTGCCCGGTGTCGGCCGCTCTCACGGTGTCGATCGCCGCGGTAGAGAACGGTGTGGACTTGAGCGGCGTTTCATTTTGCGGAGGAGGGGAACCGCCTTCACCCGGAAAAATTCGCGGTATCAACGCGAGTGGCGCGCGCTACGTGACGAGCTACGCGATGACGGAGGCCGGATCACTGGGCATCGCCTGCCCCAAAGGACTGGATTCAACCGACCTCCATCTGATGCGAGACAGGGCGGCGATGCTTCAGCGAATGGTCACGCCGGCCAGCTCGTCCGAACCTGTCGGCATGTTCTTTCTCACCACCTTGCTGCCCGCCGGACCAAAGATTCTCATCAATGTTGCAACTGATGACTTCGGAATCCTGGAGGAGCGCGAGTGCGGATGCCCCATCGGAGCATTGGGAATGCATCAACATTTGCGGCGGATCAGGAGTGTGGGAAAACTGACAGGGCGGGGCATCACGCTCGTCGCATCGGACATCACGCATATCATTGAAGACATCCTTCCGGGTGAGTTCGGCGGAACGGCGCAGGATTATCAGCTAGTCGAGGAAGAGGACAATCAAACCGGCGCGACACACCTGCATCTTCTCGTAAGTCCGTCCGTGCAACTTTCGGATGAAAGTGCGCCGGCGCGTGCGCTGCTCGAAGCACTCACACGCGGCACCCCGGGCGCCAGCCTTCAGAGCGCGATGCTGCGAAGTGCCGAGGCCGTCAGGGTGAGAAGGCAGCAGCCACGCGCAAACGCCCGGGGAAAACTTCCGGCATTTCGAACCGTAGCGTCACGCTGATGGCCCGCCGACTCGCGATGGCTGCCGTGTTTGCCGTCATCGGGGTGGCATGCGACAAACCCGACCCAAGCCACTTCGATGTCGTCAGGATTGCCGACCGCGGTTTCCTGACAAATGCGCCGATCTACATCGCCGACGAAGAAGGATATTTTGCCGACGAGAAGATCAAGCTGCAGTTCGCCGAGCCGCCGCGGTCGAGCGCGCAGATCATTCCTCTGCTGGACAGGGGCGATCTTGACGTAATGGCTCCGGCGTTGAGTGCTGCGCTTTTCGCTGCAATTGCAAAAGGTTCGAAATCGAGGATTGTTGCTGACCGCGGACATGTAACGGCAACAGGCTGCGACTACGACGGCGTGATGGTGCGCCGTGGGCTGCTCAATGGTGCTCCGCCGACGGCGAACGCCCTTCGTGGAAAGCGTTTTTCTCTGGGCGCGGCGAGCACGCCTGCATACATAGTCAACAAGTATTTGAACTCGCTCGGGTTGAGCAACGCCGACATCGAGATGGTTCGAATGGGCGAAACGGTCGAGGCACAGGCACTGGCGGCCGGTTCGATCGACGGGCTTCACGTTGCGGAGCCGCATTTGTCGCGACTGCGCGAGCAGGGGAATGAGCTCATCGGACCGGCGAGCAAATACACACCGGGAATGCACTACGCCGTGGTCGTCTTCGGGCCAACGCTTACCGTTACGCACCGGGACGTCGGGCAGCGTTTCATGAAAGCGTATCTTCGTGGAGTGAAAAAGTTTGGTGAGGGACTGACGGCGAGGAACATCGACATCATGGCGCGTCGCACCAACGTGCCGGCCGATCAGCTGAGAAAGATCTGCCTTCCGTCGATCAATCCCGATGGTGAGCTGAATTTCGCGGCACTTGTCGATTTTCAGAAGTGGCTCGTCGCGGGTGGAAATCTTACCGCCGTGGTTGGCCCCGAGGCCGCCACTGACATGACGTTTGCGCGCACCGCCGCGAAGGAGCTTGGCATCCCGCCGACAGCGAGATGACCGAGCTTGGATTTCGGTGCGACAGCGTGTCGCACGTCTTCTCCAATCGCAGCTCCGACATCGAAGCACTGAAAGACGTGACTTTCTCGGCGCAGCCTGGCGAATTCATCTGCCTTGTCGGTCCCAGCGGCTGCGGCAAGTCAACGCTGCTACGAATTCTCGCCGGTCTGCTCGAGCCGACTTCCGGGAAAATCGTTTTTGGAAACGGCGCGACCGAGCGGCCGACCACTGCGCTTGTGTTTCAGGAGCACGGCGTATTCCCGTGGATGACCGTTCGTGAGAACGTCGCGTTCGGCCTCGAGATGCAAGGCGTTCCGCGCGTCGAGCGCGAGCGGCGCGCGGATGATCTGCTGAGGGATGTCGGTCTTTCCGGATTCGCGTCGAGCTATCCATCGGTGCTCTCAGTCGGAATGCGACAGCGCGTGGGAGTTGCGCGCGCGTTCATGTCCGACGTGCAATTGCTGTTGATGGATGAGCCATTCGGAGCGCTCGATGCATTGACGAAGCGAATGATGCAGGAAGAGCTCCTGCGACTTTGGAGGCTCCACCGGCATACTCTCGTGTTCGTGACACAC
>JBDTNA010000010.1:0-22106 GCA_039933985.1 Gemmatimonadales bacterium
CAAGCCGAAGAGTGGACAACAGGACAAGCCTGCCTCCGACAGCGGCTCTGTTCCGCTTGCATCGAACGACGATGCGTTCCGGGACGCGTTCTATCGCGGCACTACCTCGATCGAAACGGCCGACGCGGAAGGATGGGTGGTTTCCATAGTTCCCAGTGGCGGCTGGATTCCAGCTGTCATCGCGGGAAACACCGGGGTGGGCTTGAGCCAGCGCGCCCAGAGCTTCGTCACTGATCCGCGCGACGGTCCGTTCAACGTCATCGAGCCGGGCAAGCGTCCACGCGTCACGCTCACGCCGACGATGGCGCTGAAGGATGGGCTTCCATACTTGTCATTCGGTGTTCAGGGCGGCGATTCGCAGGATCAGAATCTTCTTCAGTTCTTCCTGAACGTCGTCGAATTCGGAATGACCGTGCAGCAGGCGACCGAAGCG
Source organism: Gemmatimonadales bacterium (assembly GCA_039933985.1). GTDB lineage: Bacteria > Gemmatimonadota > Gemmatimonadetes > Gemmatimonadales > Gemmatimonadaceae > UBA4720. The sequence goes on from JBDTNA010000010.1 coordinate 434, forward strand.
AAGAATCTCAACAGCTTCCAGATGCGCTCGTCATTCGGCTTTCACGAATCACGTCCGGGAAGAATGCTCGTCGCAACCTCGACGCCTGAAAGCGTTCGCGACGAGCTGAAGAGAATGGGCTACGCGCTCGAGTTCGAGGAGCGGACTTCAGGGCCGATCAATGCAATCTTTTTCGATCGCAAGCACGGAAGTATGTGGGGCGGATCATCCAACCACGGCGAGGATTACGGCATCGCCTGGTAGTCAGCCCTGACGATAACTCAGCGCGCGAGCCGGTCGATTTTCCAGCGCGTCCAGATCACGACAGCCTTGCATCGCTGGCCGTTGCGCATCGTCGCGAAAAACTCCGGCGGCACGAAGCCAGTCCCGTAGACCTCGACGGCTCCGATGTCCGATCCAGAGAGATAATCGTCGGGAGTTTCTCCGATGGGCTGAATGAAGCCGTCGATGAAGTACCTCGTGCACCCGGCGCGTCTGTAAACAGGAACGGTCTCGAGAAGCGTGCTCAATTTCGGACCATTTCGCCGACCAACGTCGTCCGGTCCGAGAAACGCTCCGGGCACTCTTCCCTTCCTGTCCGTAAAACCGATGCGCTGAAGCCCGAAGTCTCGTACTGCGCGCACGACAATCCCCTTGAGCACCGACACAGATTTGCCGAGCGCGAGATTGAGACCGTTGGAGCCATCGGGCGGCACGTCCACCGCTCGTTCAACCGGCTCGAATCCGATTTTCCGAATCGTCAGCCGCCGGGTTCCGATCCGCAATTTGCTCAGGATGAACGTTCCATCTCCTTCGGTAATCGCGACTGCATCGTCAGCTTCGACCGCAATGCGAGCACCCTTCGCGGGATTGCCGTCATTGTCGACAACCCGTCCGGAAATTGAAGCCGTCGCTACCGATGCGTTTGGTGCGCGAGTCGGCGGAAGTTTCAATGCAACAGTACCAACAAGCGATTCGAGATTCACTTCGACTGCCGCAGTCGTGTCGCGCTGACGCGTCGCCACAACGCCGGCGATCAGATCGTCCGGCAATCCACAGAGCGTGAAATTTCCGTCCGGCGCGACGATCACGCTCCGACGGTTCGGTACCGCCTTCACCGATTTCTTTCCGACGACGTAATCTGTCCAGGTGACGCTGACCGATGCGCCCTTCGATGGCTCACCGGTATCCGCTTCGCTGACAGATCCAACAATGAGTGCCGGACCTCTCGCCAGATCTTCTGCTGAACACCGGGTCGACGCGTATGTCGCGGCCGACGGAACGCTCAGCATCACGAAAGACGAATCGCCGTCGCTGAACGTTTTGGGTCTGGTGGTAAGTGCAAGGCCGAGAGAGTCGAGCAGTGGGTGCTGGATCTCCATGACTCGAGCGCCAGCGGGAATTCCCGCGATCTTGAATCGCCCGGATGAGTCGGTCGTCGCCGAGAGCGCCGTTCCCGAAACAAAGACCGACGCTCCGCGCAAATAGCCGCCGCGAATACTGTCAAACGCGACCCCGGTAAGCACCGCATGGCCCACAGCCGCACCCTGTTGCGCTCGAGCTCCGAAAGGAACCATCAGCACCGAAACCACCAGCAAACACACACTCGAAACTCTCAGCTGCACCTCTCAGATCTCGGAACTGTGATTTTCGAAGTTGGCCTTAGTTCTGACCGCGAAGCGGATCGGTCCCCGCAGAAATCGGCATCGATCTACGAAAAAGCAAAGCGAGCACGTCATCGCTCAGCACTTTCATCACCGAATCACCGGTAATGCGCGACGTTACGCTTCTGGCTTCCGGGCCATGCCACTGATGCCACGAATACCGATCGTTGCCCGACGTCCTTCCGCCCGGATGATGAAACACGATCATCGCATTGCTCGCCGTCGGCATTTTCACTTCGACGCCCCAGTGCGTTCCATCAGGCCCGTTGAACAGGCGCATTTCCTTCGCCATTCACATTCCTCTAATCGAGGGAAGCAGTCGCCGTCCGGCGAATCCTGCATTCTCCTCGTGCCAGTACTTCACGCTCTCTTCACCGAGCTGCCAGCAGAAAAGTACCGGCCGCCCGTCGATCTCTCCGGGAAAATCCACCAGCCCCGTATCGAATCCCTTCATCTGCACGCCGAGCTCGCTGATCTCGGCCACATATCCATCGATGTCGCGCGCCAGCTGCTGCGCCTCTTTCTCTAGCCGGTCAGCATCCTCATTCGGCTCACCGACCGTTCGGTTCGCCGCTACTTCCTCGAATTCGCGAATCTTCTCCTGCCACTGCCAGTAATCCCGGACGACATCGCCGACGATTCGCCGAACGAGTGGAAGAGTTCGATTTGCGTCTTCTACCGTGAAACTTGCACGCATGCGCGAACTGTGCGCACGTGGCCAGTCCGGGTCAAGTCTGTGTCAGAGCCGCGGTCTCTGCCGTCCTTTCTTCCAGCCGTCGCTGCCGCCGGGCCTTCGCCGCCTCGAGCCGCCGCATTTCATCCTCAGTCTCTGCCACCAGCTGCGGCACTTCCACGGGCCGGCCGTTTCTGTCCACCGCCACGAATGTGAGATAGCAGGAATTCGTATGCCGCCGAACCCCCGTTTGAAGGTTTTCCGCTTCGACCCGAACACCGACTTCCATCGAGGTCCGGCCGACATAATTCACGCTGCACTTCATTATGACGAGGTCGCCCAGGTGAATCGGCTCGCGAAAATCCACGCGATCGACGGAGACCGTGACGCAGTTCGTTCGCGCGTGCCTTATCGCGGAAACGGCGGCCGAGGTGTCCATCATGGAGAGAATGACGCCGCCGAACACGTGGTCGAGATTGTTCGAGTGCTGCGGCATCATGAGCTGCGACGTTTCGTGCTGCGTCTCCCGCACGGTGCGGGCGCTTGTTGCTGGGCTCACTGCGAGCGCGCGCCGTGCTCCTTCGCGTTGCCACTCGCCGCTGCAAGCCGCACTCTCGTCTTCGTCGCGCGGTCCGGGCCCGTGCGCGGCAGTCGTCTCACGAGCTGTGTGTCGACATCATCGGCGCGCGCATCCTCGAACGCCGACGTCAGCGCCATCCGAAGCTTGACGTCTACCTTCGGCGCATCGAGCCAGAAGAGCCGCGGAAGGCGCGTGTTGACCACGCCGAGGGGCCATTCGTGCTTACGGAGGTCGCGGAGGACGACGTGCGTCTCAGACGTTTCCGGATTCCAGCGCGCGATGACGTCATAGCCGCCGTGCCTCCAGCGAACTTCGTTGCCTTCACGAACGCCGCCGGCACCGAGAATCGCCGCATCGCGAACGAGCGCATTGAGCGGAACCGCTTCTCCCGTGCGGATGTCGATCGCTCCGCGAGACGAATCCGATTTCTGATAGTCTTCGCGCTCGAGCGTGAGGCGGCGATTGTACAAAACATAGGGACCGGCAACCGCGATGATGTCGGTCTCTCCCGAAGCGGCGACGCTAACATCGTCGCTGCCATCGTCATCGGGGTCCAGCAGTCGCGCTTCCGGATTTGCCGTGATGTAGGATTTCTCCCACGCGGCGACTCCGGTCTCCTCATAAAGCAGCTTCCGCTGCCCGCTCAGGAGATCCCGGCTGAAAATCGGCTCGCGCGTAAAGATCGCGTCTTCATATGACCTGGAGACCTCGCTGATATAGACTTCATAAAAGCGGCTGTCGGCGCTGGTCAGAATCAGCGGTGAGGTCCGGGCGCTGATTCCACGTGGCCCGCTCCTGACCCAATAGGTCGAGCTCGCGTCCGCCACCAGAAATTCGGCGGCAGGCGGGGTCGGCGCTGGCAAAGCGCACGCGGCAAGCGGTACAATCAGGGCCCAGGCGGGGTATCGCATTGGTGGCAAATATAGTGCATCATGCCCGGCCAAACCTCTTCTACTTTTCCCCACAAGAATGCGTTCCTATCTGATACTTGCTCTCCTCTCGACTGCCTGCGTCGGTACCCGCGACGCGGCCACTGGAAAGGTCGCGCTCGGCGCCGATTCCGTTGCCGGCTCCGTCGTTGGAGGCCGCGATGCCGGCGCCCAGCCTGCCCTAGCCTCGAGCACGCCCGTAGCCGGAAATTTTTCCGCTGAGCTCCAGAAGCTCCGGACCGATGCGCAGGCTCCGATTCGGGGACTTTACGTAAACCGGTTCGCGGCGCAGAGCACCAAGAAGATGAACAAGCTGCTCGCGATTGCAGACTCTACGGAAATCAACGCGTTCGTAATCGACGTGAAGGATGAGTTCGGGCTCAACTTCAACTCGTCCGATCCGATGCTTCAGAAGAACGCCGGAACGCAGACGAAGGTCGCGAACATGAAGGCGCTGCTCGATTCGATCAACAAGCACGGCGTGCTTCCGATAGCGCGAATCGTTGTGTTCAAGGATTCCGTGACGGCGCGCATGAATCCCAACCACGTTATCCGCAAAGCTGACGGTTCGCCGTGGCGCGATCACAAGGGGCTGACGTGGGTGAATCCGTACGCGAACGCGATCTGGGAATACAACTTCAGAATCGCTGAAGAGATGGTGAAGATGGGCTTCGGCGAAGTGCAGTTCGATTACATCCGATTCCCGGAGCCGTACAAGAGTCTGCCGGCTCAGGTATTTCCGGAATCGAACGGTCGCGGAAAGACCGACGCGCTTTCCGAATTCCTGAAAGCCGCGAAGGTCAGGATGGACAAGCTCGGGGTCAGAACAACTGCCGACATCTTCGGTCTGACCACCACTGTGGGTGGTGCTCTCGAAGTCGGACAGAAGTGGGAGCCGATGGTCCAGTCGGTCGACGTGGTGCTGCCGATGGTTTATCCATCGCACTATCCGCGCGGCTCATTCGGGATTGCTCATCCCAATGCGCAGCCCTACGAGATCATTCACACTGCGATCTCGCGCGGTCGCGTGCGCACCGAGGCACTCGGCCTGAAGGGACAGCGAGTCCGTCCGTGGCTGCAGGCATTTACCCTCGGACCGCCGAAGTACGGTGCGGCCGAGATCGAGGCGCAGAAAAAGGCGGTTTATGACTCGGGTTACGAGAGCTGGGTTCTTTGGCACCCGGGTTCGTCGTACGACATCTTCGTTCCGGCGTTTGAAAAGACTCTAGTCTCGCGCGCGAAGAATCCACCAGTGCCGCCGAAAAGGACGACGTTCAACTAGAAGGGCGAGATCGCTATTTCCTGGTCGCGGGTGCTTTCGCGGGCGGCGCAGGTTTCGCGTGCGGCGCAGGTTTCGCGGGCGACGCGGGCTCCGCCACCGGAGCCAGAACAGGCTCGACCGCAGGAACCGGAGCAACCGGCTCAACAGGCGCCGGAATGGCCGTATTTGAAGTCGGCGCCTGCATCCTCGACACGATCTCCTGCTTCACAGTTTCGAATACGGCCGGCGCGATGAAGGTGATCGCAAACCACACGATGAGTGTCGCAGCGGCCCAGCCGATGATTACCTTCCGCGAGAACAGGCGCTCTTTCTTGTAGGGAACACGCTCGGGAGAATCGTGAATCGCCTGCGGGAGCTCGTCGAACCGATTCGCATTCAGCGAATCGAGCTGCTCGAAGCTTCGCGCCGAACGCGCTGTGATCTCAGTTTCGCCCACCTTCGTTTTCGGCAGGCCTTCGCTCGGTTCCGTCATCGTAAGCGCCTCTTCATACCTGATGATCCATACGGAATGCCTGCACGAAAAGTGTCCCGTTTGTTGCGATATCGCAGGTGGGCAAATTCCGCCGCCTCTACTATAATTGCCGCATGGTAACGACCGCGAAGATCGACGGCATGACGTGCGCACATTGCGTGCGAGCGGTGTTCACCGCGCTCGGCGGTGTTGCAGGCGTGTCACGCGCCGACGTTTCCATCGGCCAGGCCGTCATCGAGCACGACGGCAGCGTTACCCCCGAAGCTGTTCGTGAGGCCATCTCCATCGCCGGATACGACGTCGCGGGATTCCGCGAAGACCGGCGTACCCTCCCGGTGGTGTGATGAAGGAGCAGCGGCACACTCCCCTGCATACGCCGACAGGCGAATACAAGACGAGGGGAGTGGCCTACCTGCTGGCACCCGATATCCTCGAGCTGCTCGACGAAGATCCGGCGAGCGTTGCTGTCGAAACCGAGGAGATCCACCCGGCTGACCTTGCCGACATAGCCGAAGCGCTTCCGCGGGAGCGCGTCGCAGATCTTCTCCGTGCGCTCTCATCGGAGCGCGCGGCCGACGTTCTGGAGTATCTCGACGAAGAGCTGAGAAGCGAAGTCCTCGAGCGCCTCCCCACTCGCCAGGCCGCAGACCTCGTAACGCAGATGACGCCGGACGAGCGCGCCGACGTGCTCGAGGATCTCGAGGAAGAGCGCGCCGACGAGATCCTCGCGAAGATTCCGGAACAGGAGCGCGAGGAAACCGAACGCCTTCTCGCATACGAGCCCGACACTGCCGGTGGCCTGATGACCACCGAGTTTGTGTCAGTTTCGGAAAACAGCAGAGTCGAAGACGCTCTCGCCGGTGTGAGACGCATCGCGCGGGCCGGAAGGCGCGAGGCGATGCACGCTATCTACGCCATCGATGACCAGGGCGTAGTGAAAGGCGTGATGTCGCTTACGGAATTGCTTGCGGCTCCCGAAGGCGCTCTCATCCGCGAGGTCGCATGGGAAGAGGTCGTCACAGTTCCCCCGCACATGGATCGCGAAGAAGTCGCGCGGCTTACTTCCAACTACGATCTCGTCGTTCTCCCTGTCGTCGACGAAAACCACCACATCCTCGGCGTCGTTACCGTCGATGACGTCATCGATGCGCTCGTCGAAGAGCATACCGAAGACGTGCAGCGCTTCGGCGGAATGGAAGCGCTCGATGAGCCGTACACGCAGATTGGTTTCCTGTCGATGATCCGAAAGCGCGGTGGTTGGCTGTCGATTCTGCTTGTCGGAGAAATGGCAACTGCAACTGTGATGAAACACTTCGAGGTCGAGCTCAGCAAAGCGCTCGTGCTCACTCTTTTCATTCCGCTGATCATGAGCTCGGGCGGAAATTCCGGATCGCAGGCGACGTCGCTGATCATTCGCGCGATGGCGCTTGGCGAAGTGAAGCTGAAGGACTGGTGGCGCGTCGCGCTGCGCGAGCTGCCGTCGGGAGTAGCACTCGGAGTCATCCTCGGTGTGCTTGGTGTCGCCCGAGTCCTGGTCTGGCAGTACTTCGGAATCGCCGGTGGCTACGGGAAGGAGTACATGAGCATCGCTGCGGTTGTCGGCTTTGCGCTCGTCGGCGTAGTGACGTTCGGATCACTCGCTGGATCCATGCTTCCATTCGTTCTCAGAAGAATCGGATTCGATCCCGCAAGCGCATCAGCGCCGTTCGTCGCAACGCTGGTCGACGTAACGGCGCTGAGTATCTACTTCTATGTAGCGGTGTTCTTCCTCAAAGGCAGGTTGCTCTAGGCCTTAGCTCGTCGTAAGAAGCAGCTCGCGATCGCGCACACTCAAGTTCTCGTCCGAAACGCCCGCGCCTCTGCCGACCCGTGCGTTTCTATTTCCGAATTCAGAGTTCTCCGCCGAGATGCCCTTCTCGAGCCAGGCGTGCTCGCCCTTCAGCACCGACATCGCAAGCTTGTAGAGATTCTCGTCATTCGGCCCGTAGAAGTTCTGGAACAGCTCATCGATTCTGAGCTCCGCTTCACGGCAGAACGTATCGGCAAGTGCGATTGCTTCCTTCTGCCCTTTCGCGGCGAGCATCTGAGCCCGCGAGCACGAGGCCGACATCGCGAACAGCTCAGCACCGATATCCACGGCGCGGAACAGCACCGCCTGCTTTCTTTCGAGCTTCGGCCCGTAGCGGACCATCGCATGAAAGATCGAGCGGCCGAGATGACGCGTGTTGCGCTCGATGTACCGCATGTGCTTCGCGAGTTTCCCGAATTCGCCGTAGCTCTTGAGCTGCCCGGCGCCGAGCCACCTCGACGGATACCATGAGAGATAGAACGGCGTCGACTTCACGATCGCCGACAATCTTTCTTTCATCGTCGATTCGGGATTGACGATGTTGAACGCGAGCTTGAAGTGATGATCCACCGCTTCGCGAGCGATGAACAGCCGCATGATCTCGGATGATCCCTCGAAGATCAGATTGATGCGGAAATCACGCATCGCGCGCTCGACCGCGATCGGATCTTCGCCGCGACTAGCGAGCGATTCAGAGGTCTCGTATCCGCGACCTCCGCGGATCTGCAGCGTGTCGTCGATGATTCGCCATCCGTGCTCGGTGTTGTACATCTTCGCGATCGCAGCCTCGAGACGAATGTCGTAACCGCCTCTTTCATACAGAGCGGTCGCGAGCTCGGCGACGGCTTCCATCGCAAACGTATTTGCTGCCATCCTCGCAATCTTTTGCGCGACGGCCTCATGCTTTCCGATCGGCTGTCCCCACTGCACTCGCTCCATTCCCCACTTTCGGACGATCCGCAGCATCTGCTTCCCGGCGCCTGCGCATCCCGCGGGAATCGTCAGTCGTCCCGTATTCAACGTCACGAGCGCGAGCTTGAGTCCCTTCCCTTCACCCCAGAGAATGTTCTCGCGCGGAACCTTCACGTTGTTGAAGCGAATGACTCCGTTCTCGATCGCTTTCAGTCCCATGAAGCGAAGACGGTGGACAACTTCGACGCCGGGCATGCTCGAGTCGACGATGAACGCAGTGATCTGCTTCACGCCCTTTCCCTTGATCTGCTTGTCGGGTGTGCGAGCCATGACCACAAATAGCTCGGCGCGAGTTCCATTCGTGCACCAAAGCTTGTCACCGTTCAGGATGAAATGTTCGCCATCCTCGGTCGGTGTAGCGGTGGTGCGCATGTTCGCGGGATCAGAACCGGCGTCGACTTCAGTCAGCGCGAACGCGGAGATCGCTCCCTTCGCGAGTCGCGGGAAGAATTTCTTTTTCTGATCTTCCGTTCCGAAGAGCTTGAGCGGCTGAGGAACCCCGATCGACTGACTTGCCGACAGCAGCGCGACGAGAGAGCCATCCTTCGACGTCACGAGCTCCATCGCTCTGATGTAGCTCATCTGCGAAAGGCCAAGCCCGCCGTATTCCTTGGGGATCTTGATGCCGAATGCTCCCATGTCGCGGAGCTCCTGCACCAGCGACTCGGGAATTTCTCCAGTGCGATCTATCTCGGCTGAATCGACGTCGTCGATGAACTTCTGCAGCTTGTCCATGAACGGCTTCGCACGGGCCTCCTCGGCGTCGTCGTTGGGTGGATGAGGATAGATCAGGTCCGGCCGGAATCGGCCGAGGAAGAGCTCGCGGGCGAAGCTCGGGTGCTCCCATTCGGTCTCTCGTGCCGACTCGGCTACGTCTCGCGCTTCTTTTTCGGTGGCGTGAGCCTGCGACTGATCCGTCATTTACGCCTCACAAAGAGGAACATTCCAATAATAGAGATCGCCGCGAAGGAAAACCATTGGACCGCATAGTTCATATGGGATCCTTCATCCAGCGGCGGCACGTCAAGCCGCGGCGGAATTTTCGGTTTCTGCGGTTTTCCGTCTGCGATAATTACGACGAAGAAATTTGAGACTGGGTACGGCAGCGTTCTGGATAGTACACCGTGATCCATCCATCGGTACGCGTTCGGTCGGCGGCTCAGGGTCGGGTCGCCCAAACGATGAAAGTTCTCGACAAATCCTTCGCCAGAGACGGAGTCCGTCTCAACCCATTTGGACAGGTCGACTGTCATCCCATCAGGGGCATAGATCCAGCCACGATTGACGAGAACCGCGGTATCTGTCCCGGCGATTCTCATCGGCGTGATGATGTTGACGCCGGGAGAACCGTTGCGGGTGCGATTGGTGAGAATGATCTGGTGAGCGAAGTCGTATTTCCCCTCGAGGGTGACCCGCCTGAAGTGAGCGGCGCCAGTGTCGGTCGGGACTTGAGAGATACCGACCGGTGGGGTCTCTGCTCTCGAGCGCAACTCATCGTTGAACGCGCGCCGCTCGCCGAGTCGGGAGATTTGCCAGAAACCGAGGGAGATAAACGCCGCGGTGAGGACGCTGCCGAAGGCGACGAACGCGATGTCCCGGGGTTTCATGACGGGAATCTATTTATTCATCGCCGCATTGTGTTCAATTCTTCCAGCGAATGGCAACAACCGAAAGAACAAAAACCCAAAGGAATACGGCTCTGTAACGATGTAGAGCGGATGACGCGGACGCGGAGCGGATAAGACAAACAACGGTTCTTGTTTTTTTCCGCTCTATATCGGGTTTATCAGCTCTACATCGTTACAGAGCTGTGTTCTTTTAGGTTTGGCTATTGGCTACTTGCTGTAAAGAATTTGGAACTGCTAGAACAACGAGAGCTGCTCTCCCAGTGTCGCCGGATCGACCGGCCGCTGGCCCAGATTGTACTGAATCTCCCGGGCGGTTGCCGGACTGTGTCCGCTGAACGTATTCGCCACGAATCCGAAGACATCCGTGACGCTCGATGGCATCGACTGAATCGCCTGCATCCACGTATCGATCTCGCGCGATCGATCGACCTGAATTCGTGAGTAGTCCACGAGATCGCGATTCGGCCCCATCCATCTGATGTACGCGAAGTCCGATGTCGGACGCTTCGCAAGGGCGAGCATGAGCTTCCGCGGAATCCATCGTCCGTCCACCAACGTGATCCCGACGTTGCGATCGCGAAGAAACGCGATGACTCCTTCGCTGAGCCATCCGCGATGACGAAATTCGATCGTGAATCGAATATCCGACGGCATCCGTGTCACGAAATCAACGAGCGCCGGAAGCTCGCCTGGATCGAAATCGGGCCCAAGCTGCACGAGGATCGGACCGAGCTTGTGCTTCAGCTCCCGCGCTCTTTCATAGAACGTTTCGCTGACGCCGAGCGTGTCGCGAAGCCGCTGCTCGTGGGTGACTTCCTGGGGAAGCTTGAGCGTGAAAACGAAATCGTGGGGCGTTCTGTCGTACCAGCTCTGGAACGTGGCGGGCGCCGGAACTCCATAGAATGTCGAGTCCACCTCGACCGATCCGAAGGCGCGCGAATAGACAGCAAGAAAGTCAACCGGTCGCGTGTTGATCGGATAGAACGGACCCACCCAGGCATCGTAATTCCATCCCTGGGTGCCAATGTGAATCCGTGGTTTTCTCCCCGTCGCGGCGATGGGCAATTCGGTTTTTCCGTTAGAAACCTGGTCTCAAAATTGCCTTTCAGGGGGACAGAGGTAACACACCCGCGAATTTGATTCCAGGAGGAACGATGGACGACCTTAATGAGCACTCAGGCGGAATACTGCAACACGACGACAATCCCAGCACGGGCGACAAAGTTGGAGAGGCAGTAGGTGGCGTGTCAGGTGTGGTCACCGGAGCCGCGATCGGTTCTGCGGGCGGCCCTCTTGGAACAATAATCGGCGGGATCGCGGGCGCTGTTGGAGGATGGTGGGCCGGTCGCACTGTTTCCGAGGCTGCGTCGCGCTTCACCGATCATGAAGACAACAACTATCGCCAGTCTTACGAGGCCAGACCGGACAGACTCGTTGACAGGACCTACGACGATGTTCGCCCGGCTTACCAGCTCGGCCACCTCGCAAGCGAGAATCCCGATTACAACGGAAAGAACTTCGAGGCGATCGAGACCGACCTGCAGCGTGGGTGGGGCAACGATCTGAGGGCACGCCACGGCGATTGGGCCGCAGTTCGCCCGTATGCCGAGGAGGCGTTCACGAGCCGCACGTCGGTTTCGTCACGCGAGGGGCTGAACAGAATCGAGAACTCGACCGAGAACCTCGCCGACCGCGCGGCAGATACTACGCGCAATGTCGCAAACCGCGCGATCGATGCTGTCGATAACGTGAAGGACCGGATCGACGGGAACCCGGCATCAGTCCCGGGGCCAGATCCGACCGATCGCAGACTGTAGAAGTCGTTGAGGGAGAGGGCCGCGAAAGCGGCCCTCTTTTTCGTTCGCTAACCCGTTCCGTGGAGCGTTTCGAGTTTACCGCGTTCGCGTGTCGTGGTTTGCGTAGTTGAATTGACCCGAAACGCAGAACGGGATAGCGGCCAACTCGAAACACTCCACGGGAAGGGTTTTCAGCAGCAACCGATGTAAGAGTTTTGCCGATCATTTGCCACCACATCTAGCATCGTGCACGTTAGGGAGATGCTCATCCAAGACTACTATATGACCTCTCCAATCCGCTTCGCTCGGACCAGCGCGATCATCCTCGCGGTCGCCGCGGTCCTCGCCTGCGACCAATCGGCTCCAGGCTCAGCACCCGATACGACCGCCGCGGCTTTGACCCCCTTCAGCAAGTTCGCCGACGTCTACTTCGACTCGCTTTTCGCGTACAATCCGTCGTACGGCACTGCCGCCGGCTTCCACCAATACGACGACAGGATCGAAGACCTCTCCGCTGCTGCAGTCGGTCGTCGAATTGTCACCTTGCACGGTTTCCAGTCACAACTGGATTCCCTGACATCTGCGGCGATGACAAAAGATGACTCGATTGACGCAGCCATGATCGATGGCGCAATCAGGTCGGAGATTCAGCAGCTCGAGGAGCTCCAGACCTGGAAGACGAACCCGATGAATTATGTCGGCACGCCGGGCAACGCGGTCGATCTCCTCATGAAGCGCAATTTTGCCGCGCCGGCCGAGAGATTGAAGTCGTTGACGAGTCGGCTTCGTGGAGTGCCGGCGATGATGGCCGCAATGAAAGCCAATGTCACCAATCCGCCGAAAGAATTCACCGACCTCGCCATCAGAATCGCCGGTGGATCGGTCGGCTTCTTCAAGAACGACATCGCCACCTGGGCGAAAGAAGCGGCCGGATCGGATTCGGCGGCGCTGAAGGCATTTACCATCGCAAACGATTCGGCTGCCGCGGCACTCGACAATGCAGCGAAGTGGCTCAAGTCCGATCTGCTTCCGCGATCGAAGGGCAGCTACGCAATCGGAGCGAAGGCTTTCTCGGATAAGCTGCTCTACGACGAGATGGTGGACATCCCGCTCGATCGCCTGCTTGCCTTGGGCGAAGCCAATCTCGCGAAGGATCACGCGGCATTCGTAGCCACAGCGCAGGAAGTCGCGCCCGGCAAGACACCTGCCCAGGCTATGGCGACCCTCGAGGCGGAGCATCCGCCGGCAGATAGTCTGATTGCATCGGCGAAGGCAACGATCGAAGGCGCGCGACAGTTCCTCATCGACAAGAAGATTGTTGATGTGCCATCAGAAGTGCGTCCCACAATCACGGAGACGCCGCCGTACGCGCGAGGCGGAAGCTTCGCATCGATGGACACACCAGGCGCTTACGAGACGAAAGCGACGGAAGCGTTCTACTACGTCACGCCTCCCGAGAAAGACTGGGACAAGAATCACATCGAAGAGCACATGCGGCTGTTCAACCCGAGCGTCATGAATCTCATCACCGTTCATGAAGCGTTTCCGGGACACTACCTCCAGTTCCTGTACGCAAAACAGTTCCCGACCAAGACGCGCAAGCTTTTGTTCGTCTCGAGCAATGCCGAAGGATGGGCCCACTACTCCGAGCAGATGATGATCGAGGAGGGTTTCGGCAACCGCGATCCGAAGACTCGACTGGCACAGCTGTCGGAAGCTCTTCTTCGCGATTGTCGGTGGGTTGTCGGCATGCGCGAGCACACAATGGGGATGTCGGTTGAGGAAGGGGCGAAGAAGTATTTCACCGAGCAATGCTTCCAGACTCCGGCCAATGCTTACGAAGAGTCCCGAAGAGGAGCATACAATCCGACGTACCTCTACTACACACTGGGCAAGCTCGAGATCTACAAGCTTCGGAGAGACTACCAGACAGCGAAGGGGGGCGCGTATACCATGCGTGACTTCCACAACGAGTTTGTCCGCCAGGGTGGACTGCCGATCAAGCTGATGCGGCGGATGATGCTTCCCGGTGACACGGCTTCGGTACTCTAATGAGAATTACTTTAAGCTTAAAGCTTTCCGCGATTCTGATCGGTGCGTTTGCATGTGCCCCGGCGGCCGCGCCTCCGTCGCCGGCGACATCTCGTCTAACTGCTGATCCGGAAACCAGGGGGTCAGAGGTTCGGCGGATTCTGTCGACGCTCGCCGCCGATTCGATGGAAGGAAGACAGACCGGATCGCCGGGAGCAAAACGCGCCGCGACGTTCATCGCACGCGAAATGCAGAACATCGGGCTCTCGCCGCGCGGCGACAGTGCGTATTTCCAGAAAGTGCCCTTCGCATCGATCGCTGCGGCGAACGGGCGACAGAGAATCTCTCTTCTCGAAAGCATGCAGGGCCTCGACACCATTCCCGCACCTTCGCGCCGAATCAGCTACAACGTCATCGGTGTGTTGCCAGGGAGCGATGCCGCGCTGCGCGATCAGGTAGTCGTCATCGGCGCGCACTACGACCATCTCGGCATCGGCACACCGGTGAATGGCGACTCGGTCTACAACGGCGCCGATGACGATGCGTCGGGAGTGACGACAGTTCTTTCGATCGCACGCGCTCTCCGGCAGGGTCCCCCGCCGAAGCGAACGATCCTCTTCATTGCGACAACTGGTGAGGAACAGGGAATTCTCGGAACGCAGTGGTACGTGAAGCATCCCGCGCTTCCCGTCGACAAGATGGTCGCCGATATGGAGATCGAGATGATCGGACGTCCCGACTCACTGGCGGGCGGTCGCGGCAAAGCATGGCTGACCGGCTATGACCGGTCCACCATGGGTGACATGCTGAGAGCGTCAGGCATTCCCATCGTCGCCGATCCGTACCCGCAATTTCAGTTTTTTGAACGCAGCGACAATATCGTTTTCGCCAGGATAGGAATCCCCGCGCATACTCTCTCGAGCTACAATCTTCATGACGATTACCACAAGCCGTCAGACGACATCGACAAGATTGATTTCACGCACGTCACTGCCGTGATCAATGCGGCCGTAAAGGCAGCCCGAATTCTAGCTGATGGGCCCGCCCCACAATGGAAGGAAGGCGGAAGACCGGCAGCTACGCGCTAGTCGTCGTCTTCGTCGTCAGCTTGCTCTCTCGCGAGAAGCGCAGAGAGCTCTTTCCAGTCTGACTCCTCGAGCGCCGCCTCTGCCTCGAGGCTCGGCAGCGATCGACCGACAGTTGCGACAGCAAGTGTCTTCTTTCCTTTCATGAAGCCGACGACGCAGTCGCCGGCGGCAATGTCACCTGCAATCCTGACATCCTTCCACTTTTGGGCGTATCCGACGTACGAGATCGATACGTCGTAATGATTGCTCCAGAAGAACGGCACGGAAGTGAAAGCCACTCCGCGGCCCAGCATGTTCTTCGCGGCCGTCTGTCCCTGCCGTGAAGCAACGACCCAATGCTCGATGCGTATGTCGCCCCATCGTTCGTCCGGATATCGCGCGATGTCACCCGCTGCAAAAACGCCGGGCTCCGACGTCTCGAGATACTCATCGACCGTTACGCCGCGATCCATGTCGAGCCCGGCATCGACAGCAAGCTTCGTCACCGGACGCGCTCCAACTCCCACAACCACCATATCAGCCGGAAGCGACGATCCACTGCTGAGTCTCACCGACTCGCGGGTGATTCCTGCAACGCTTCGTCCGAGATGAAATGTCACCCCGTGTTTCTCATGTGTCGCCCGGACGAAAGCACCGAGCTCGCGTCCCAGCACGCGCTCGAGAGGAACTTTCTCCGGCGCGACGACATCGACTTGAAGACCGCGCGTTCGAAGAGAAGCCGCTACCTCGAGTCCGATGAAGCTCGCGCCAATGACGACAACCTTGCGCGCCTCTTCCGCCGCCTTGATGATCGCGCGGCTGTCGGCGAGCGATCTGAGATAACGAACGTGCGGCAGCTCGGCTCCGGGGATCGGCGGCTTCACCGGCTCGGCGCCTGTTGCAAGAAGAAGCCTGTCGTATTTCCGCGGAGGTCCATCAGATAGAGCGACTGTTCGCTCCTTCAGGTTGATGCTCAGCGCACGAACTCCAGTGAGCAGCTCGATGTGATGCTCCTGATAGAACTCTCGCGGGCGGAGCGGGATCCATTCTTCGGGTGCGTTACCCGCGAGGTAGTCCTTCGAGAGATTCGGACGGTCATAAGGAACCGAATCCTCGCCGGTGATCATTGTCACATCCCCGACATATCCCTCGCGCCGAAGCATTTCCGCGGCGGCGTTACCCGCGGCTCCCGCGCCGATGATCACGATCGATTTGAGCGGCGCTGCGATTGGGTCGGGGATATCGGCGCATGCAATCGGATCCCCGACAGGGATCTCGCGCGTGACCTTCACCAGCTCGCCGTCGCGCACTGTTTCCCAAACCGAAACAGGGTTCAGCGCGGGTGCGCAGGTGGCGTCGCCGGTACGAAGATCGAAACACGCATGATGCCACGGACAACGAACTGTCCTGCCGACAATGAGACCCTCGGCGAGCGGTCCGCCGTAGTGGGTGCACTGCGCTCCGATGGCGTAGACTTTCTTGCCGCGACGGGCGATGAGGACCGGCTTTCCTTCGACATGTCCGCCGATCATCCCTCTGTCCGGGATGTCTGCAAACTTCACCCCGACTGCGAGATCGGGTCCGGAAGGGGCCTTAGGGTCAGCGCTCATGAGGTGCCAAATCTACCGGACCCGGCCCGACTCCCCAAACCGTTCAGCGGTAAGTCTCAAAGAATCCGGTGCCAGCGCCTGATATCAGTGACCCGCCGACGCGTCCCGATACCCTTGCGGTTCCCTTCATCTGTATGAAATACGGTCGCGAGAACCCGGAATCGCGCTCGGGATCGCCGCGCTCACCCGCGGATTCAGTGTTGGCAAACGGACCCGGATTTTTTGACTGCCGCCTGGTGTCGGTCGCAATCGCGTCTTCAATGTCGAGCTCTACTCGAAGCGTGTCTTCCCCTCTGACGTCAGCGAACACCGCGCGAGATGGAACATGTATCGTCTTTCCATTGACGGTTGCCGTTCGGGCATCTTCGTACGTGATCTTCGCGGGCCTCATCACGGCGCGAAATCCAAGCGAGTCGACGAGATATACAAACAGCGGAGTCTCCCTTCCCTGCTGCTCGGGACCGAGTACCCGGCCGTAGAGAATCGTATATGCGCCCGCGCGTGCTGCGCCCCAGTCCCACGTAACTCCACGCCACACGCCCCAGTTGTGGTCATGATACGACTGAGCCTCGTCGTATTCCTCGCACCTGGCGGCGATGCAGATTCGCCCGCTCGCATTCGCTCTCAACGCCGGCACGGCGTATCCCGAGACGAATTCGGCAGAACCTAGCGATGCACCCGGGAAATAGGCGCGCGGCGCAGGCTTGACGACGAGATCCACGGTGATCGGCGTCGAGCTCGACTGATCTCTCGCAACCGCGTGCACCTTGTAGTCGCCGTTCGGCAGGACTGCGACTGACGATGAGCCGAGCGTGAGATTCGCTGAATCACGCGAGAAGTGAACGAGCTGTCGCGGTACGTACGAGTCGAATTTGCGCGATGCCTTCTCTTCCTCGCGCAATGTTATCGCGACACTGCCGCCCCATTTCTCACTTCGCACATCACCGGCAACAATGAAAGAGATGAATGCCCAGCGTTTCGTGTCTGCCGATAGAACATTGAAGTAGTGCCACTCCGCCCAGCTCGAGCGATTGGCGACGCTGTCGGGCGGCATGTGAAAGTGATCGATCTCATGGCGCAGCTCTGACATCGTTGGGGCGATCCATTTACGGTCACCCTCATCATCCGCCCATCGGCCAGAGCCAATCCTCACCGGACCACGCACGGCGACGGTGCGACTCGGAATCTCGCCGCTGGCTCTCGCCGGATACTCTTCGCCGCCGGCGGCTTTCAGATAAACGAGACGCCCATCGATTTGCGGTGCGACTGCACTCACTGACGAAGCGAGTCGGCGCGAGGCGAGAAGCTGATCGTAAACAAATCGGCCGTGATCGATCGAAAAGAACAGACCGCCGACACCGCCAGTCTTCATGACTTCGACATCGAGACCCTGCGGCAGCACGGTGATCGATCCGCCACCGACCAGCTTTTCATCACGTGCCTGCGTGAGAAGCGCTTCGCCGACGGATAGCAGCACGATCATCACACCGACGCCGATCCCGAATCCGAAAAACAGGAGCGCCGACCTCCACGGTCGGTAGACAATGTTGCGCCACGCGAGGAGTGAGATCATCCGTCGACGATAAGTCCGTCACGCATGTGAATCTTCCTTCGCGCTGCATTTGCCAGCTCCTCATCGTGCGTCACGACGATGATCGTCGTCCCATCCGTATTGAGCTGACCGAACAGGGCGATGATCTCGGCCCCTGTCCTCGCATCGAGCTCGCCGGTCGGCTCATCTGCCAGCAGAATCGCCGGCTTGTTCGCGAGCGCCCGCGCGATCGCCACTCGCTGCTGTTCCCCACCGGAGAGCTCCGACGGTCTGTGTTTCTCGCGATGGCCGAGCTTCACGTACTTCAGCAGCTCGCGCGCCCGATCTCCTCGCTCGGCCTTGCCAAGTCCGGCTTCTGACATCGGAAGCTCGACATTCTCACGTGCGGTGAGGGTCGGCATCAGATAGAACCGTTGAAACACGAAGCCGATATTCCGAAGGCGAAACTCGGTTGTCTTTCGATCGCTCATGCCGGCAACCGGGTTTCCGCGAATGCTCACGCTGCCGTGGGTCGGCTGATCGATCGCGCCAAGCAGATTGAGAAGCGTAGACTTCCCGCATCCGGACGGACCGACGATCGCGACATAGTCCCCTTCTGAAATCTCGAACGTCACGCCGCGCAGCGCATGTACACGCTCAGCGCCGAACTCATAGTCACGCGCGAGGTCTTTCGCTTCGACGACGTTCAAGCGATCGCCTCCTGCCTGAGCGTCGTCGCAATTGGAAGCGACGCTGCCCGATAGGACGGATAAACACCGGCGGCGATTCCGGAGAGAGACAACAGGCCGAGCGACATCCAGGCTGCCCTTGGTTGGAAGAGGAAGAAGTCGATCGCGACGGGCAGGCCGGGAAAGCTCGAGAGAATGCTGTTGAGATAACGCGCTGTGACGAGCCCGAGGCCAAGACCAGCAATCGCGCCGCCGATCGTGATGAAGACTCCCTCGAGCACGATCTGCTGAACGACATGTGCTCGAGATACTCCAAGCGCTCGCATGACCGTGATTTCACTGATGCGCTCGTTTACGGAGACAGTCATCAGTGTCGTGACGAGCAGAAATCCAACGAACAGGCTGACCGAGCCGAGAATCAGCGCGAGCTGACGGAAGTAGCTGAGTCTCTGGTCTACTTCCACAAGTGCAGACTCGGTCGAGATCACGCTGACACCCGGAACGTTTCGCCAGATCCAGGTTCGGAGACCCTCGACCTCAGAATCATTTCGAGCCTTGATCATGAACAGCGATGCATCGTCTTTTCGATCGGAGCCGCCCATCTCCTGAAGAGTCGCCAGCTGCATCGCAGTCGCGAGCTGATTAGCGGCTCCGTAGATGAAACGGACTCTTCCAGTGACCACCAGCTTGCGCGATCCCGCGTACGTGCGAAGCTGAGGATCGTATCCGCTCGCGACATCGAGAGTGTCGCCCATCTTTGCGCCGGTTGCCTTCAGAAAGTCATCGTTCCCGGCGATGTCGTTTGGCCCGAGCGGATCGCGGCCTGAAATGAGCTCGTAGTCGCCCTGGACTTTTGGATCAATGCCAAGTGCCGCGCTGGTGACCACTCTGTTGCCGATCGGAATGTGAATGGTTCCACCGAGCACTGCGCTAACAGTCGTGATGTTGGGATTCGCGCGAAGCGTCGCGACGATGGCGCTCGTATTCTCTATCGTAGCGTCTGTGTCGAACGGCAGAGTTCCCTTGGGGGCAATCCGCAGCTGGAAGCCTCGCGAGGTCAGCAATTCACGGAACGATTCACGAAGTCCGGTGGACATCATCACCATGTCGAGCAGCATCGCTGCGGCAACCGCGACGCCGAGCGTGGCGAGGAGTGTTCGTGTACCGTGACGACGAAGCGATGACCAGGCGAGCGAGAATCGCATCAGCGTCCGAACAGTTTGAGAGGTGGCGTTCGCACCAGCCGAAGCGATGCAAGCAATCCGGCGCCTATGCCGAGCACGAGTGACAAACCAACGGCGAGCGTCACGATAGGTGTTGTGATCACCGAGAAGTAAAGCGGCGTGCGGTAGACACCCTGATAGAACCAGTTGATGAACTGCGAAGCGATCCAGCCGACGCCGACGCCTAACGCGCAACCGATAAGCGCAAGCAGAGCCGCTTCAGCGACGATTCCCTTCACCACTGTCGCGCGTGAGATGCCCATCAGCCGCAGCGCCGCGACGTCGCGTCTTCGCTCCTCGACTTTCAACAGCATGATGCAGAGCAGAAAGATCGCGCTCGCGACGATGGTGATGACTCCGATCGCTTTGTGAAAGCGGCTGACTACCTGAAACGTCCGGGATGTACCCACTGCGATATCGCGTGAGCGATGCGCCTGAAATCCGAATGCGGACGCGTTGATGTCTCTGAGGGCGCGTTCAGTGGCGGAGTCGCCTCGCGTTGCGATCGCGAACCGGTCTACGCGATCGCCATAGGCGACAACTTGCTGCAGCTGATCGAGGTGCATCCGCACCTGATACTCGCTGCGCGCGATCTCGGCCGGATCTGCCCCTCGCTTGACGATCGCAGAAACGATAACGGTGTCGCCGCTGGTCGCACCGGGCTTTGCGGAGACGACGAGCTTGTCGCCGATCGCGATGTGCGCGTCTTCGGCAAGTCGTTCGTCAATTGCGATTGTTCTATGGGCGGGCTGCTGAAGGAGCAGAAGAGCGCTTAGTAACCGAATGAGCACTCGGTAAAGCTAGTCGTGCGACCCGTTTATTTAGCCACCGAGGGCACCGAGGCCACCGAGAACTGCTTGTTGTTGCTTTTGTAAAAAAACAAGAGGAAAGTCGGCGTGGGCACCCCACTCTGTCTATGCGCTTCGGGCCCTCGGTGGCCTCGGTGGCCTCGGTGGTAAAAAGCGGTTGTGCTTTGCCGTCCTTCAACCGAACTGCTAGTGCGTCGGCGCGTCGATATCCGTAAGCGGCGCGACCAGAACTTGCGCGGCCAGGGCCGGACCGATCGACAGCAGCTCGCCGGAGATTCGCAAAGCGATCGGCCCATCGTACGGCGCTTTCGATATCACCACCAGCTCCGCACCGGGCACGATCTCGAGCTCACCGAGATATCTGAGCATCTCCGGATCATCGTCACTCACGCGCACCACCCGCGCACCGTATCCCGCACCGAGCTCGGCAAGCGAGAAATACTCCGTCTCATCCATGAACCCTTCACGCGACGGAATCGGTGCACCGTGCGGATCCACGCTTGGCTCACCAATCGCCGCCGCCATCCTGTCCACCAGCTCATCGGACGCCGCATGCTCGAGGCGCTCCGCCTCATCGTGCACGCGATCCCACGGGTAGTTCAGCGCTCCCGAGAGATACGCCTCGATCACGCGATGACGACGAAGTGTTCTGAGCGCCGCGCGACGCCCGGACTCGGTGAGAGTGACTCCCTTGTATTTCTCGTATTTGACGAGACCCTGATCGGCGAGACGGCGCACCATCCCGCTCACCGACGCCGGCGTGAGGTTGAGGCGCTGCGCGATGTCATTTGTCGCAACGGACACGCTGCCGCGGCCGATTTCGTAAATCGCCTTGAGATAATCCTCGACCGGACCGGTGAGCGGCTCGTCGCCGCGCTCGAGCCGCAGG